>DATMTZ010000143.1:0-2782 GCA_035563975.1 Oxalicibacterium sp.
GTTGTCGGCTTTGCCCCCAACGGCGCGTTCCCTTGCCTTGTTGACCAGCATTTCGCAGGCTTGGCGTGCGGGATTCATCGCGATCGCGGCGCCCATTTCGGCTTCCTTGAAGTACTGCCACAGTCCGTCCGAACACAGCAGGAAGGCATCGCCGGCTTTCAATCCTTCGCGCCGCCCGATGCTGAGTTTGAAAGGGTTGGTGCTGCCCAGCACGCTGACCAGCAATCCCGCCAGCGACGGATCCTTTTCCAGCCGTTCGTCACGCTTGTTTTCCGCTTTCAGCTGTTCGCGATAGGTATGGTCGACCGTGCGCTTGCTGCAGTTCGGGCCATCGAACGCGTACAACCGGGAATCGCCTGCGTGCGCCCAGATCGCAGTCTGCTGCGGCGTGATCACCAGCAGCACGACGGTGCTGTGCGGTTTTTTGTCGGAAGACATCGCGGACAGCTTGATGACCGTATCGGCTTCCTGCGCGATCGTGTGCAGCATGGTTTCCACATCGTCGGTCAGCGGCGAAAAACGCTCGAAGGTCTGCTGCGCGCTGCGCACGACCTGCTCGGCCGCCAAGGCGCCGCCGGACAAGCCGCCCATGCCGTCTGCCAGCACCGCCATCATGTAACCAGGCGCCTTGGGCGCGGCAAAAAGGGCGACGCGATCCTGTTGTTCTTCCCGGTCCCCAATGTGCTGGCCGGTTCCGGCTTCTATTCTGTATTGGCTCATACCTTGGCGTGGATTAAACTGTCGGTGAAATGGTGCGGTGGATTATTGCATGAGCAATCGCGCGCTATCTTAAATCGCCCTTTAAATTTGTAAGATTTCTTTACCGTTGCGCAACGTGCCGGGATAGCAGACACCATGAGTTCGCCACAGGATATCCATCGACGCATCATCGAACTCGAAGTCGAGCACCGCGACCTGGATGCCGTCATCGAAATGCTGTCCAGCGATGGGCGGCATGAAGAACTGCAGCTGCGCCGTTTGAAAAAGCGCAAACTGCAGTTGAAGGACAATATCACTTTGCTGAAAATGCAACTGATCCCGGATATCCCGGCCTGACCGCCGCTCACGCCGCGTTGCCGCGGTTCGCCTAACGTTTTCACAAGATCCGCATTTTGTCCGACGATCCATCTGCATCCTCTCCGCCTGTACGCCACGATACGGAAATTGAACAATTGTTCGGTGCCGGCAGCCCGCTCGGGCAGGCGGTCGGCGGTTTTCGTCCGCGCCCGTCGCAGACCGAAATGGCCAAGGCCATCGCGAACGCGATCGGCAACCAGCAGACGCTGATCGCGGAGGCTGGCACCGGCACCGGCAAGACCTTTGCCTACCTGGTGCCTTCGCTGCTATGGGGCGGCAAGACCATCATTTCCACCGGCACCAAGAACCTGCAGGACCAACTGTACCTGCGCGATATCCCGACCGTGCGCCGTGCCTTGAACGCGCCGGTATCGGTGGCGCTGCTGAAGGGCCGCGCGAACTACGTCTGCCATTTTCACCTGGAGCGCACGCTGCAGAACGGCCGTCTGACCTCGCGCGAGGATGTCGGCCATCCGCGTGAGATTTCGCGCTTCGTCAAAACCACCGGCACCGGCGACAAGGCCGAATTGTCGAAAGTGCCGGAAAGCGCGTCGGTATGGAACCTCGTCACCTCGACGCGCGACACCTGTATGGGTGCCGAATGCCAGTACTACCAGGACTGCTTCGTGATGAAGGCGCGCAAGGAAGCGCAGCAGGCCGACGTCGTGGTCGTCAATCACCACCTGTTCTTCGCCGATGTCGCACTGAAGGACACCGGCGTGGCCGAGCTGCTGCCGTCGGCCAACACGATCGTGTTCGACGAGGCGCATCAGTTGCCGGAGACGGCGACGCTGTTCTTCGGCGAAACGATTTCTACCTCGCAGATACTCGAACTGTGCCGCGACGTGCTGGCCGAAGGCTTGTCGCATGCGCGTGATGGCGCCGACTGGCCGGGTGTGGTGACGCCGGTCGAACGCGCCGCGCGCGACCTGCGCCTGACTTTCCCGCAGGACGTGGTGCGGCTCGCGGTCGGCCAGATTGCGCCGTCGAGCCCGTTTTTTCCCGCGCTGGACACGCTGAAGGATCAGATCGACGGCATGATCGCGGTGCTGGAAAAGCAGGCCGAGCGCGCGGAGACGATCGAACAGTGCCGCGTGCGCGCGCTCGATCTGGCCGCAAAGCTCGAAGCCTGGAACAAGCCGGTCGACGATCCGGTGATCGGACAGGAAAGCGTGCAGTGGGTCGAGGCCTTCTCGTCTTCGCTGCAGCTGCATCGCACGCCGTTGTCGATCGCGCCGATCTTCAACAAGCAGCGCGAAGGCGCGCCGCGCTCGTGGATATTCACCTCGGCCACGCTAGCGGTGAAGAACGATTTCCATCACTACAGCGCGCAGATGGGGCTGTGGGACGAGCCGGCGCAGAGCTGGCCGAGCCCCTTCGACTACGAACAGCAGGGTTTGCTGTATGTGCCGAACGGATTGCCGCAACCGAACGCGCCGGATTACACGGATGCCGTCATCGATGCCGCGCTGCCGGTGATCGAGGCGGCCGGCGGCCGTGCCTTCCTGTTGTGCACGACGATACGCGCGGTCAATCGCGCCGCCGAGCGTTTGCGTGATGAGTTCGCGAAACGCAAGCTGCCGTTTCCCTTGATGGTGCAGGGCGAGGCAGGACGCACCGAACTGCTCGACCGCTTCCGTGCCGCCGGCAATGCGGTGCTGATCGGCAGCCAGAGTTTCTGGGAAGGCGTGGACGTGCGCGGCGA
>DATMTZ010000144.1:0-10827 GCA_035563975.1 Oxalicibacterium sp.
TCGCGCAGCTCCGTAAATAACGTGGTCGACAGACGCAAGGCGCCATAAGCAATCAACAGGCCTACCGGCAGCACCAGCAAGGCCTGCGGATCGGATGGCTTGAGCGTCAAATCATCGATCAGATGCTTCAGAACGAGCGGCACGCCGACATTGGCAAGCTTCGCGGCAATCAGGAATATCAGCGCCAGACCAACACGCCATTTGTAGGTCCACAGATACGGGAGCAACGCCTGCAGCGTCGCCCAGTCGCTGCGCGTGCGCGGCGCTGCGACGAATTCAGTGGAAGAGTTGGAATGGCGGCGCATGGGTTTCAGGGCGTATGGTTTATCCTTCAGTCTGAAGATTGTAGCGGTTAAAAATCCACTCCACAGGACTGACATGCCGAGCGAATACCATACCCAGCTTCCCGAAGGGAAGACCCCGCAGTTGCGCGTCGTGCCCATGCCAACCGATACCAACATGAACGGTGACGTGTTCGGCGGCTGGATCATGGCGCACGTCGACCTAGCCGGATCGCTGCCAGCGGCCAAGCGCGCGAACGGGCGCGTCGCCACGGTCGCCGTCAATTCATTCGTGTTCAAGCATCCGGTATTTGTCGGCGACGTGCTGTCGATCTATGCCGATATCGTGAAGGTGGGCAATACGTCGATCACCGTCAACGTGGAAGTGTTCGCAGAGCGCAACCTGCAGCAGGCAGAAACCGTCAAGGTGACGGAAGCGACGCTGACTTATGTTGCGACCGATGACAAGCGCCGTCCGCGGCCGGTGCCACCGCTGGAAGCGCTCTGAAGGCGGGAATCTACGGCACGGGTTGCTTTGCCGCCAGCGCCTCTTCGCGCAATTCGCGCCGCAGAATCTTGCCGACATTGGACTTCGGCAGATCGGTGCGAAACTCGATCAAGTGCGGCCGCTTGTAGCCGGTGAACTGCTCTCTGCAATAATGTAGCAGCGCCTCTTCCGTCACCGATGCGTCCTTGCGCACGACAAATAACTTCACCGCCTCGCCGGAATGCGGATCCGGCACGCCAATGCAAGCGCATTCGACCACGCCCGGAAAGGCCATGATGACGCTTTCGATTTCGCTCGGATAGACATTGAAGCCCGAGACCAGGATCATGTCCTTCTTGCGGTCGACAATGCGAATGTAGCCGCGCGCATCCATGATGCCGATATCGCCGGTCTTGAAAAAGCCGCCGGCCGTCATCGACGCTGCCGTTTCGGCCGGCTTGTTCCAGTAGCCTGCCATGACTTGCGGTCCGCGGATCGCTATTTCGCCGCGTTCGCCGAGAGGAACCGGATTATCGGCATCGTCGATGATAATGATATCGGTCGACGATACCGGCAGGCCGATGGTGCCGGAAAACTCCGTCGCGTCGGCTGGATTTGCGGTTGCGGTCGGCGAGGTTTCGGATAGACCGTAACCTTCGTTGATCAGGCAGCCGGTAACTGCTCGCCAGCGTTCCGCGACTACCTGTTGCACCGCCATGCCGCCACCGTTGCACAGCATCAGATGCGAAAAGTCGAGCTTGGCGAAATCGGGATGGTTCAACAATCCGTTGTACAGTGTGTTCACCGCGGGCAGCAGATGGAAAGGATATTTGCCAAGTTCCTTGACGAGGCCGCCGATATCGCGCGGATTAGGGATCAGAATGTTCATCACGCCCAGCCGCGTGCCGAGCATGCAGCAGGCCGTCAGCGCGAAGATGTGATACAGCGGAAGCGCACAAACGAAATTTAGCTGCGCCGGTCGCGGCTCGCGTCGAATCACGGGCGCAATCCAACTTTCATTCTGCAATACGTTGGCGATGATATTACGGTGCGTCAGCGTAGCGCCTTTCGCGAGACCAGTGGTGCCGCCGGTGTACTGCAGAAAAGCGACATCATCGTGCTTCAACGTCGGCCGCTGCAACGTCAATTCAGCCCCTTCTGCCAACGCATCGTTGAAGCGTACCGTGCCGGACAAGGCAAATGGCGGCACGATTTTCTTCACATGACGCACGGCGAAATTGACGAGCGCTCCCTTCATCCTGCCGAGCAGATCTCCCATGCTCGCTATCACGACATGTTGAATCTGGGTATGCGCAATCACGCTTTGCAGCGTGCAAGCAAAATTTTCGAGAATGATGATGGCTTCCGCGCCGGAATCCACCAATTGATGCTGCAGCTCGCGCGGCTTGTACAGCGGATTGACATTGACGACCACGTAACCGGCGCGCAGTACGGCGGCGATCGCGACCGGATACTGCAGAATGTTGGGCATCATCAACGCGACACGCGCGCCTTTTTTTAGGCCGGTCGACTGCAGCCAGGCACCGAGCCGGTCAGACAGCACGTCGACATCGCGGTAGGTCAGGAATTTATCCATGCACACATAGGCATGACGCTGTGCATGTTCGCGGAAGGCTTCTTCCAGCAGTTGAACGAGAGATCCGTACTGCGTGAAATCGATTTCGGCAGGAACGCCCTTCGAATAAGACTGAAGCCAGAATCTGTCCATTGATCTCCGTCCCGATTATTATGAATTCTCCCGGCATCATGCTATCGGTCGCCCACATGATGCGCAAGCCTTTTTGCCGACCGGCGGAGCGGAGACTTCGCGGTCAAGCCGGGCATCACGACGCTGACGGCAGCGCCGGCCATACGATTTCGAATCCATACAACAGGACGTCGAGCTGGCGTAAGATAGTCATCTTCGCCGGAGACAATACAGCGCGATATGCGCTCGCGAGATCATCATGAAGCTAATCGATCCCATCATCCAGTTCAGCAACGAGATACAAGCATTGCGCCGTGCAATTCACGCGCATCCGGAACTCTGTTTCGAGGAACACGACACCGCAGAACTGGTTTCGCGCAAACTGACTGAATGGGGTATTCCGGTCATCCGTGGCCTGGGCGGCACGGGCGTGGTCGGCACGATCAGCAACGGCAGCAGCAAGCGCGCGATCGGCTTGCGCGCCGACATGGATGCGTTGCCGGTGCAGGAGCTGAACACTTTTCCGCATGCGTCCAGAAATGAGGGCAAGATGCATGCATGCGGCCACGACGGCCATACCGCAATGTTATTGGGTGCAGCACATTATCTGGCGCAGCACAGGAATTTCGACGGCACGGTCTATCTGATTTTCCAGCCGGCAGAAGAAGGCGGCGGCGGCGCCAAACGCATGATGGACGACGGGCTGTTTGCACAGTGCCCGATGGATGCGGTGTTCGGCATGCACAACTGGCCCGGCATTGCAGTCGGCCATTTCGGCCTGACGGCCGGCCCGATGATGGCGTCCAGCAACGAGTTCGAAGTCATCGTACGCGGCAAAGGCGCGCACGCCGCTCAGCCGCACAAGGGCATTGACCCCATCATGGTCGCGGTACAGATTGCACAAAGCTGGCAAACGATCCTGACCCGCAACAAAAGCCCCATTGATGCCGGCGTGCTGTCGATTACGCAGATTCACGCCGGCAGCGCCACCAACGTCATCCCTGACGAGGCAACGCTGATCGGCACGGTACGCACCTTCGATCTGGACGTGCTCGACCTGATCGAAAGCCGCATGCGGACGATTGCCGAGCATACGGCGCACGCCTTCAATGCCTCGGTCGATTTCCGTTTCAAGCGAAATTACCCGCCGCTGCTCAATTCGGCTGCGGAAACCGCCTTCGCCGCCGAGGTGCTGCGTTCCATCGTCGGCGAAGAAGGCGTCGACGCACAGGTCGAGCCCACTATGACGGCCGAAGACTTTGCCTACATGCTGCAGGAAAAGCCCGGCTGCTACGTTTTCATCGGCAATGGTGAAGGCGATCATCGCGCAGCCGGCCATGGCCTCGGTCCGTGCAACCTGCACAATCCCAGCTACGATTTCAACGACGCCCTGCTGCCGATCGGCGCCACGTATTGGGTGAGACTGGCCGAGACTTTCCTGAAGACGGCATAGGATACGGCCCTCGATCTAGCCCATTAGGCCAGTATCGCGACGGTTTGATCGCCATAGCGAACCAGATAGCCGCCGTGACTGGACTGCCACGCACACGCAGTGTGAACGTCGGCAAACCAGTTTTTCTCGTAGTCGCCGAACATGCCCAACTCAAGCCGGTAACGATCCAGCAGCGACGGCGCGCAGCCATCGATCCGCTTTTTACAGATTTCCCATGCCGGGAAGCCGAGTTCTCTGGCCAGCATGTGAAGCAGATGCTTGAGTTGCAGCGTGGCGCGTGATGCATACAGGTAGGTCAGCCGCAGTTCGGGAACGATCCGGGTGGCTGCAATGCGGCGCAATACCGGCATCGCTTTGCTTGCTTCCTGCGAACGCGCATCGCGCAACAGCCGGCGCGCATAACGCCGCAGGAACTCGCTGCTTTCGAGCGAGACGCCGAGCGGATGACGAGAAAGCTTGGGAGGAGAAGTAGACCACATGCGTTTTCCTTTCATTGCCGTTTCTCGCGACGACATCCAGGTTGAACGTGTGATTTACTCGGGGAATAAAACGAACAGGTGCATCGGCTTTTGCGAGAACAGGCACCCTGCCATGCCTGCTGCCATTCTAGCGAAACAGAACAGCACAGGCAATCAACTCTTATCCGGCCGACGGCGCACACTGCACAGCATATTGCCAACGTTCCAGCTGATCTGTGTCTTGCACGCTTGCCGCTAGCTCCGGCAAGAACTGCCAGCGCCATTGATGATGTTTGGCGACGCTTTCACGGTGCGCAACGCTGACGATTGCCGCATCAGGCAATTCCTGCAACAGTAGCTGATAGACATGCTCTTCCGTCTCCGTATCCAGCGCGCTGCTCGCCTCATCCAGAAACAGCACGGCCGGCCGTGCCAGCAAGGCACGCACAAAGGCGAGTCGCTGCTGCTCGCCTGGCGACAGGCGCTGGCTCCAGTTGTCCGTGCGGTCTAGCAGCCCACTGAGGTGCGGCAGTCTGCATAACTCCAGATAATGCCGGATGGCGAGATCGGCATAGGCGCGTTCCGCAGCCGGATAAGCGATAGCCGCGCGCAGGCTGGCGATCGGCAGATAGCTTTTTTGCGGCAGGAACAGCAGCTTCCATTGATGCGGAATCTCGATCATGCCTGCGCCATACGGCCAGATGCCCGCAATGGCCCGCATCAGGGTCGATTTGCCGCAACCGGAGGGACCAGCGACCAAGATGCGCTGCCCCGCTTCGATCTGCGCGCAAAAACTGCTCGTCAACGCCGGGCCGTCGGGCAAATTCAAGCGCAAGTCTTCGATCAGGATCGCGCCGACATTGTTTGCGCTGACGGCGATACCGCTTTGCGCCGCATGGGCCGCATCGACCGCCGCATGAAAGCCGGCGAGACGATTGACACTGGCCTTCCATGCCGCAAAATCGGTGAATGCAGAAATGAACCATGACAATGCGCCTTGCACCTGGCCGAATGCCGAGCTGATCTGCATCAGGCCGCCGAGCGTGATGGCGCCGGCGAAGTAGCGCGGCGCTGCAGTCAGGAAAGGGAAGATATTCGCGAACTGGTCGTAAAAGGTCGATACCAGATTGAGGCGCTTGGTGGTGTTCATGATGCCCCACCAGTTTTCCCGTATGCGTTCGAAACGGCCATCCAGCTGGCGCGCCTCCTCCGCTTCACCGCGATAGAGCGCAACCGCTTCCGCATTCTCGCGCACGCGTATCAGACCGAAGCGGAAATCGGCTTCGAAGCGCTGCTGGTGGTAGTGCTTGCCAACCAGCGGCCAGCCGACCCAGCCGACGATCAGCGACCCAATGCCGGCATAGGCGATAGCGAACCACACCATATATCCCGGTACGGTCCATGTCTGCGCGCCCAGCATGAATGAAATCGGCCCGCTGACGCTCCACAGGATGCCGATAAAAGATATCAGCGTGACGACGCTCGACAGCAGGCCCAGGGACAGAGAGAGAGAACCGTTGGTCAGATAGTTGAGATCTTCCGCAATGCGCTGATCCGGGTTATCCGCTGCATGCGTCTGCTCGATCCGGTAATACGCCTGATTACCCAGCCAGCGCGCCATGTAACGCTTCGTCATCCACACCCGCCAGCGCATTTGCAGCGCCTGCGTCAGGTAAATACGGTAAATCGCCACTGCGATGAAAATGAAAGCGAGATAACTGAAACGCCATAGCTGCTCACGAAAAACCTGGTAGTTCCTTGTTTCCAGCGCGTTGTAGAACACGCGGTTCCAGGTATTGAATTGCACTTCCAGGTAGACCATGCCGAGCGCCAGTGCCACGATCGCCAGCAGCAAACCACGAGCGCGCCATTTTTCTTCCGATACCCAGTAAGGACGGATCAGGTGCCACATGGCACGCCAGTTCGTGCGTTGATTGGACATGCTTGATGCCATGGATGGAGACGAAAACGCTGCCGGAATCGACGCATGATACCGGCAAGGACATCTGCCGGTATCCGCGATTCAAATCAGCCCGGCAAACGGTCCGTTTGCGTGCCGAGCCGCTTGCCCGGATTGGCGTTTTCCAATGCCAGCAGGACGGCGGACTGATCCGCTTGCGGCGTACTGGACATCAGGCTTTGATAGTGCGCGGTGACCAGTTCCGTGACCGGCAGTCGCAGTCCTGCATCGGCAGCCGCAATCAACACGTTTTCCAAATCCTTGAACTGGCTTTTTACCTGGCCGCCCGGCAGGAAATTCCGTTCCAGCATGCGCTGACCATGCACTTCCAGAATGCGGCTTTCCGCGAAGCCGCCGCGGATCGCCGTACGTACCGCGGCCGGGTCGGCGCCGCCGGCCTGCGCCAGCAACAGGGCTTCGGCCACGATATCGAGGGTACCGCCGACGATCAGCTGGTTGCACAGTTTCGCAATCTGGCCGCAACCGGCCGGACCGACCAAAGTCGCACGTCCCATCACGGCAAGCATGTCCTGTGCTTTTGCAAAATCGTTTGGGTCGCCGCCAGCCATGATGGCCAAGGTGCCGGCTTGCGCACCGACCACGCCCCCGGATACCGGTGCGTCGATGAAATGCACGCCGTTCGCGGCAAGCTTCGCATGCAACGCGCGCGCTTCCGCTTGCCGGGTCGAACTCATATCGATCAGGAGAGTGCCTCGGCGCAGGCCCGGCAACGCTGCGTCGACCACCTGCGCGACGATGGGACCTGCTTCCAGCATCGTGATGATGATCTCTGCCTCGCGGACCGCGTCGTCCGCCCGGTCGGCCACCGTTGCGCCGAGTGCCGCGAGCTCATCCGCCTTGCCGCGCGTGCGGTTCCATGCCGTGACCGAATATCCCGCCTGCAACAAGCGGGTGGCCATCGGCTTTCCCATCAAGCCGATACCAAGAAATGCGATGACAGGTTTTGCTGCTGACTGCGTCAATTGAAACTCCTTCTGGACTGAATTTTCACTGCATAATGGCGCAATCCCTTCATAAAAAGCAACTGCCATGGCCACGGAACACTGTCAGCCCGTACTCGACGTCCGCATGCAGCTGGGCGAATGCCCCATCTGGCATCCGCAGGAAAATGCGTTGTACTGGATCGACATCGAAGGACAAGCAGTGCATCGCTTCCATTCGCTGCGCGGCGAACATTGCCAGTGGAATCTTCCTTCGCAGCCCGGTTGCATTGCATTTCACGCCGACGGCGGCTTGCTGGTCGCGATGCGTTCCGGCATTGCGCTGCTTGACACGAACGATGGCCAGCTGACGAAACTTCTCGATCCGCCATATGACCCGGCCACGACCCGATTCAACGATGGCCGCTGCGACGCCGCAGGACGATTCTGGATAGGCAGCATTTATGAACCGCGCGATCAACCTAATGCCGCTCTGTATTGTTTCGAGCGTGGCGTACTGCGTGATAGCGGCAAGCGCGCGACCGTTTCCAATGGCCTCGCGTTCAGCCTGGATGGCAGAACGATGTACCACTCCGACACGACCTCGCATCAGATCCGTCGCTATAACTTCGATGTCACCAGCGGCACGCTGGGCGGCAACGGCATCTTCAAGCAATTTCCAACGGATCGCATCGCCAGCTATGGGGGCCGCCCCGATGGCGGCACTGTCGATAGCGAAGGCGCGTACTGGTGCGCCATGTACGAAGGCGGGCGTCTGCTGAGATTGTCGCCGGACGGAGAGATTCTGCGCGAAATCCTGCTTCCGGTCCGCTGCCCCACCATGATGGCGTTCGGCGACGTGGATTTGCGCACGCTCTACGTTACAACGGTCAGCAAGAACAGGCCGGCACAGGAGCTCGCGCAATATCCTTTTTCCGGCTGCGTACTACGTCTGCGTGTCGACGTCCCGGGCGTGCGTGAACAATTCTACCGGCCCTGACGCCCACGTGGCATGACCCGGTTCATTCTTGCTCTCGACCAAGGCACGACAAGTTCACGTGCAATCCTGTTCGACCGTGCCGGCCGCATTTGTGGCTGTACGCAGCAGGAATTTCCACAATATTTTCCGCGCCCTGGCTGGGTCGAACACGACGCAAACGCAATCTGGCGCAGCCAGCTCGCCGTTGCACAACGACTTATGCAAGACCATGCGCTGACTGCCTCTGATATCGCAGCGATCGGCATTGCCAACCAGCGTGAGACCACACTCCTATGGGATCGTGCGACCGGCGAACCGATTGCACCTGCGATCGTGTGGCAGGATCGGCGCACCACCGCGCTTTGCGAGAAATTGCGGGATGACGGTCATGAATTGCTGTTTCGTCGGAAGACCGGTCTGCTGCTCGATCCCTATTTTTCCGGCACCAAACTGAAATGGCTGCTGGACCATGTACCGGATGCCCGGCCTCGGGCGATGCGCGGCGAGCTGGCGTTTGGCACCGTTGACAGCTGGCTGCTCTTCCAACTGTCCGGCAAGCACATAACCGATGCCAGCAATGCATCGCGCACCCTGCTCTTCAATATCCACACGCTGCAATGGGATGACGAACTGCTCGCGGCGCTGGACGTCCCCAAGTCGCTTCTACCCGCCGTTGTACCCAGCAGCGGTCTCATGGCGCACACTCATCCGTCATTATTCGGCGACCGGATTCCGATCGCGGGCATTGCGGGCGATCAGCAAGCGGCGACGTTCGGTCAAGCTTGCTATCAAGCGGGTACGGCAAAGAATACCTACGGCACCGGCTGCTTCATGCTGCTTAATACGGGATCGCAGGCGGTCTCCTCGCAGAATAATCTTCTGACCACGATAGGCTGGCAGCTCGATCGCGCAGGTTCCCCGCAATGTAGTTACATGCTGGAGGGCAGTGTGTTCATGGCTGGTGCGACAGTGCAATGGCTGCGCGACGGGCTCGGGCTGATAGAGCGCGCTGCAGATGTCGAGGCATTGGCGGCGAGCGTGCCGGACGGCGGCGGCGTTTTTCTCGTTCCGGCATTCAGCGGTCTCGGCGCGCCGTATTGGGATGCTCATGCGCGCGGCGCTATCCTTGGTATGACGCGCGGTACGAATAAGGCGCATGTTGCGCGCGCCGCGCTGGAAAGCATCGCCTATCAGACAGTCGATTTGATGGATGCAATGGAAAAGGATGCGGATGGAATCGGCTTGCATGAATTACGCGTGGACGGCGGCGCCTCACGCAACGATCTGCTGATGCAATTCCAGGCCGATGTGCTGAATGTGCCCGTCGTCCGGCCTGCGATTACCGAAACAACGGCGCTTGGTGCGGCCTACCTCGCTGGACTCGCCGTATCATTCTGGGATTCGCTTGAGGAAATTGCGAGCTTCTGGCAGGTCGAGCGCCGCTTCGAGCCTCGCATGTCGGATGATGAACGCATGCATCGCCTCCAAACGTGGCGGCGTGCGGTCGAGCGTACGCGGGACTGGGAAACATAGGCGTTTGTCAGCGCGCGTTGCCAATGAAAAGGGAGCGAACTACGCTCCCTCGGAATGCTCGAAATTCCTCACTCGACTGCGAGCCACAGGAAGGTCAAGCCTAAGCCCACCGGCACGCCAAAACGCTCGAATTTACCCGCCTCGCCGCGTGCAATCACCTCCACCGGCAGGTCCGTCATTGCCATCACCTTGCTGACGATCGAACCTTGAAAGAAACGCGACAAGGCGTTCTTCCTCGTTGTGCCCATCATGATTTTTTGCGATTGCGTTTTTTCAGCACATGCAACGATCTGCTCGGCTGCGTTGCCGATTTGCAGATGTACGTCGTATGGCACCCCTGCCTTGTCGAGCAGATTGATGGCGTCTGTCATGGCAAGTTCGGAACGCTCCCGTTGCAGCATGCGCACGCTCTTGGCGCTCGCAAATCGCGTCACATAGCGCGGCAAGCACGGTTGGATATTCGCCAGGTGGACCTGAAGCGGCTCGTTGTGCTGTACGCGCGACTGCACTGCATGTTCAACCGCGTGTAAAGCGCTGCGTGAACCGTCGACCGGAATCAAGATCTTGAGCATGGCTATCTCCTGGACGTGATATTGCGATATATGGCCTACGCCACCGGCAACTGCTCGAAGCGCTCCGTAACCCTTCGCTTATGAGCAAGCGCCCGAATTCAACATAGGCGATCCATATGTCAGCGTCAACAAAAATGTAAAGATTTCGTTAAATTTATAGCGATGGTTTGCTTTTTGGAATTTTTTACCGGCAACCTTGGCTGTAAAAACGCATATTTAGCTACGGTCGTAAGCCAAGTTTGGAAGTGAGTCACATTGGCGACTTCGCGCTTGCGGCAGAACGCGACGGAAAAAAGCAAAGGGGCTAACGCATACGCGTTAGCCCCTTATATTTGGTGCTGATGAGACGAATCGAACGTCCGACCTACTGATTACGAATCATCTTGTTGTCCTTTCGGGCTTCTCAGGTGTTGGACCACTTGAGCGCCCTAACCTTAACCAAACTGTATAGGAGT
>DATMTZ010000145.1:0-2383 GCA_035563975.1 Oxalicibacterium sp.
GGCCCGGCCTTCTTTGCCACGATGAGGATATGTCATGAAATTCAAGACCCTGGTTGTCTCTGTATTCGCAGCATTGTCCATGGCGGCGGGCGCCCAAGCCCAGACGGTATTGAAGGTGGGATCCACGCCCACCGGCAGCCCGTTCACGTTTCTCGATACCAAGACGAACAGCATCGAGGGCGTGATGGTCGACATTGTGAAAGCGGTCGGCAAGGAGGCCGGATTCTCGGTGCAGATCGAGCCGATGGCGTTTTCCGCGCTGATCGGCTCGCTGACGTCCAAGCGCATCGATATCGTGTCGGCGGCAATGTTCATCACGCCTCAGCGCCAGCAGGTGGTGAGCTTTTCGGAGCCCGTCTATCGCTATGGCGAAGGCCTGATGGTGCTCAAGAGCGACAACAAGGAGTACAAGTCGTTCGCCGACATGAAGGGCATGACGGTCGGTGTGCAGGTGGGCACGGCCTTCGTCGAACCCATCCAGAAGAGCGGGGTCTTCAAGGAGGTGAAGCTCTACGACAATCCGCCCGACATGATGCGCGACGCAAACGCCGGCCGGATCCAGGGCGGCTTCATGGACTACCCCATTGCCGCGTATGTGCTGTCGCAAGGCAACTACCCCAATCTGAAGATGGCGCAGTCCTATCAGCCCACGATCATGGGCAGCCTGGGGCTGGCCACGCGCAAGGAAGACACCGAGCTGCTTGATCGCATCAACAAGGCGCTGGCCAAGCTGAAGGCCGACGGCGCCATCGACGCCATCCTGAAGAAGTGGGGCCTGGGCGGCGCGTGAGGCCGGCCGGGCTTTCGTAGCGCAAGCATTCGTTAAAAATCCCGCCGGCGCGATCAAACCCGCCGGCGGACGCCGCGCATCCGGAGCGCGACGCGGGCAGTCTTCTGGGGGTGGTGGACGCATGATGCAATTCATGAAGGACGCGGCAGAGTTCATGCCGATACTGCTGGAGGGCGCCAAGCTCACGATCCTGGTCACGCTGGGCTCGCTGGCGCTGTCGACGGTGCTGGGGCTGGTCTGGGCGTTGATGCGGGTGTCGGGCAACAAATACCTGTCGGGCTTTAGCGCCGGCCTGGTCAATCTGCTGCGCGGCATTCCCATCATCGTGCTGCTCTTCTATATCTACTTCGTGATGCCGGACATGGGCGTGTCGCTGAGCGCGGTGCAGGCAGCGATCATCGGCCTGGGCGTCGCGTATTCGGCCTACCAGGCCGAGAACTTCCGGGCCGGCATCCAGGCGATCGATCGCGGCCAGATCGAGGCGGCCATGGCCATGGGCATGGGCTGGGGGCTGACGATGCGCCGCGTCGTGCTGCCGCAGGCCGTGAAGATCGTCCTGCCGCCTTACGGCAACATCATGATCATGATGCTCAAGGACTCGTCGCAGGCATCCACCATCACCGTTGCCGAACTGGCGCTGCAAGGAAAGCTCATCGCCGTGTCGACGTTCAAGAACGCCACGGTGTTTACGCTGGTCGCGCTGATGTATCTGGTGATGTGCGTGCCGCTCATCCTGCTGGTGCGGCATCTGGAAAAACGGAGCGCAACCAAATGATCAGCCTGCAAGGCGTGAGGAAAAGCTTTGGGCCGCTTGAAGTCCTCAAAGGCATCGACGCCGAGGTCGAGCAGGGCGAGGTCGTGTGTGTCGTGGGGCCATCCGGCTCGGGCAAGTCGACCATCCTGCGGTGCATCAATGGACTGGAACGCTACAACGCCGGCCGTATCACGGTCGACGGCGAGCTGGTCGATTGCGATTCGCCTTCCATCGTGTCGATCCGCACGCAGGTGGCGATGGTGTTCCAGCGCTTCAACCTGTTTCCGCATCGCACGGCGCTGGAAAACGTCATCGAGGGCCCGATCTTCGTCAAGAAAGAGCCGCGCGCCCAGGCGGTGGAGCGCGGCCGCGAACTGCTGGCCAGCGTCGGCCTGGCGGACAAGGAAAACGCGCATCCCAACCAGTTGTCGGGCGGCCAGCAGCAACGCGTGGCGATTGCGCGCGCGCTGGCGATGAGACCGAAGGCGATCCTGTTTGACGAGCCCACCTCGGCGCTTGATCCCGAACTGGTCGGCGACGTGCTGGGCGTCATGCGCAAGCTGGCCGAGGCCGGCATGACGATGGTCGTCGTGACGCACGAAATGAGCTTTGCGCGCGAGGTCGCCGACCGCGTCATGTTCTTTGACGGCGGCGTCATGGTGGAGCAGGGCGCCGCCCGCGAAGTGCTGAATCATCCGCAGCATCCGCGCACGCAGGACTTCTTGCGGCGCGTGTTGCACCCCATGTAAGGACACCCCATGCAGCCAGCGCCGTTTCCGCTTTCCCCGTCACTATGGGCGGCCACCGCAGCGCCGCCGCCACCCACCGGCCCGCTTGAC
>DATMTZ010000146.1:0-2166 GCA_035563975.1 Oxalicibacterium sp.
GGTGCTGGCGCAGGCGCCGGCCGGGCCGTTCGCGCTGGCCGGCTTGTCGATGGGCGGGTACGTCGCACTGGAAATCATGCGGCGCGCGCCCAAGCGCGTGATTGCGCTGGCCCTGCTGGACACCAGCGCGCGACCGGACACGAGCGAAGTCAGCGAAAACCGGCAGCAGGCGATCGCGCAGGCGCAGCGCGATTTTTCGCAGATCGCACCGGCGCTGATGCAGAAGCAACTGCATCCGGATCATTTGCAGCAGGCGGCATTGGTCGACACCATCAAGGAAATGGCGCAGCGTATCGGCAGCGATGCCTATATCCGGCAGCAGCGCGCCATCATGTCGCGCGTCGACAGCCGGCCGTTCCTGAAGGACATCGCCTGTCCGGCACTGGTGCTGTGCGGCCGCGAAGATCGCATCACGCCGGTTGAACTGCATCAGGAAATGGCGGCAGCGATGCCGGCGGCGTGCCTGACGGTGATCGAGGGCAGCGGCCATCTGTCGCCCCTGGAGCAGCCGCAGGCGGTCAGCGACGCGATGCGCGTGTGGCTGGAATCGATCGAAGTGAACTGAGCGTAACGCAGGCAAAAAAAGACCGGCACGAGGCCGGTCTGAAGACAACAGATAACTGAAAATCACTTGCTCATGTACTTGGCGCGCATCGGCTTCAGTACGAACCATGCCAGCAATGCAGCTGCGGCGTTCAGCACTGCGGCCAGAACGAACACTGCATACCAGCCGCCGGTTGCCGAAGCCACCACTGCCGAGATCGGAACCAGCAGCGAAGCGGTGCCCTTGGCGGTGTACAGCAGGCCGGAGTTGGCGGTTGCGTATTTCGAGCCGAAGGTGTCTGCGCAAGTCGATGGGAACAGCGAGTAGATTTCGCCCCATGCGAAGAACACCAGGCCGGTCAGGATCACGAACATGATCGGGTGCTGGCCGTAGTGGTACAGGGCCATGATGCCGACGGCTTCCAGGCCGAACGCGATCAGCATGGTTGCTTCGCGGCCGATCTGATCCGATACCCAGCCGAAGAACGGACGGGTCAGGCCGTTCAGCACGCGGTCGATTGCCAGTGCGAAGGTCAGAGCAGGCAGGATCATGCCGAAGACGTTGAAGTTGACGCCTGCGACCTTGAAGTCTTTTGCGATCGAACCGAGTTGCGCGGTTGCCATCAGGCCGCCAGCTGCCACCATCACGAACAGCGCATACATCAACCAGAACACTGGCTCACGCAACACCTGGCTAGGCTTGTATTCGTTGGCCGATTGCTGAACCTTGGCTGCCGATGCTTCGCCTTTCTTGTGCTCCGGCGCACGGGTCAGGAACAGCGCGATCAGCACGACGATGACGCCCTGGCCGATACCGAAGTACAGGAATGCATCTTCATAGCCGCGGCTGGCGATCATGGCCGAGATCGGGATGATCGTCGCAGCGGAACCGGCGCCGAAACCGGCAGCGGTCAGGCCGGCAGCCAGACCGCGGCGGTCCGGGAACCATTTCAGCGCGTTGCCGACGCAGGTGCCGTAGACGGCGCCGGCGCCGATACCGCAGATGACGGCGGAGAAGTACAGCACGCCGAGAGAATCGGCATAGGAGTTCATGACCCAGCCGAGACCGCACAGGAGGCCGCCGACCAGAACCACAGGACGCGGACCGAATTTATCGACGAACCAGCCTTCGATCGGCACCAACCAGGTTTCGGTCAGGACGAAGATGGTGAATGCGACTTGAATTGCTGCACGGCTCCAGCCGTGTTTTGCAGCCATCGGATCGACGAACAGCGTCCATCCATACTGCAGGTTGGCGATCATCGCCATGGCGACGATGCCCAGGATCAATTGACCCCAGCGGTAACCCGCCGAACGATCGGTGGCACCAGCACTTAACGTAGCTGCCTGATTCATTTTTGCCTCTCAACTCTCAAGTATGAAAATGCACTGCGCACCGCAGTGCCCACGTTGCAATAAACAACTGATTCAATCGATCATTTGTGACACGCGCCGGTCAGTCGGAAACGCACTGCGTTTTGACGATGCCGGCGGCGGCCCTGTGTTTATTAAATTCAACGACGCAACTATCTGAGAAACAGGGGTTTTGCCGCAATGGCCAAAAGCAAAAATGTCTGGTATTCAGCTTGTGGATATCACGTATTCTCGTGAGAAAAATCAAAG
>DATMTZ010000147.1:0-7157 GCA_035563975.1 Oxalicibacterium sp.
CCGTTACACTGGCCTCCGTTGAACAACCATTCGTTCATTAATCAGAAATAGAAACCGCTTTTGAGCCAATTTTCGTACACCATTCCCAGCCGGGAGGAAATTCTCGGCATCCTGCGTACCGCGACCGCTTCACACGATGCCGCATCGCTGGCACGCCTGCTCGGCGTCAAGCCGGAAGAAACTGAAGGCCTGACCCGCCGCCTGAACGCGATGGAACGCGACGGGCAGATCAAGCCGGACCGCGACGGCAACTACCAGCTTGCCCATTCCTCCAATTTCATCGAAGGCCGCGTGAGCGGCCACCGCGATGGCTTCGGCTTCCTGATTCCCGACGATGCCAGTGCCGATATTTTCCTGCCTGAAAAAGAAATGCAGAAGGTGCTGAACGGCGACCGCGTGCAGGTGCGCATTATCGGCACCGACCGCCGTGGCCGCCCTGAAGGCACGATCGTGGAAGTCGTCTCGCGCGCCAACACGCACGTCATCGGCCGTCTGCTGAATGAAAACGGCGTGTGGATCGTTGCTCCCGAAGACAAGCGCATCGGCCAGGACATCCTGCTGGCCGGTTCGCCGGGCAAGGCCAAGACCGGTCAGGTCGTGAGTGTGGAATTGACCGAGCAGCCATCGCGCTTCAGCCAACCGGTCGGCAAGATTATCGAAGTGCTGGGTGACATTGATGATCCCGGCATGGAAATCGAAATTGCCGTGCGCAAATACGGCGTGCCGCACGAATTTTCCGAAGCAGCGAAGAAGCTGGCGGCGAAATTGCCGAGCGAGGTGCGCGCCGTCGACATCGGCGACCGTGTCGATCTGCGTGACGTGCCGCTGGTGACGATCGATGGCGAGGATGCGCGCGATTTCGACGACGCCGTCTACTGTGAACCATGCAAGATCGGCCGCAGCAATGGCTTCCGCCTGATCGTCGCGATCGCCGACGTCAGCAATTACGTCCGGCCGAACGACGCGCTCGACGTCGATGCGCTGGAGCGCAGCACCTCGGTGTATTTTCCACGCCGCGTGATTCCAATGCTGCCGGAAAAACTGTCGAACGGCTTGTGTTCGCTAAATCCGGGAGTCGACCGTCTCACGCTGGTGTGCGACGCGGTGATTACGGCAAAGGGCGAGATCAAGGCTTACCAGTTTTATCCGGCGGTGATTCACTCGGCTGCGCGCCTCACCTACAACGAGGTGGCAGCGATTCTCGGCAATACCAAGGGAACCGAAGCCGCGCGCCGTGCACCGCTGGTGCCGCATCTGCTGAACCTGTACGCCGTCTATCAGGCGCTGCTGCAGGCGCGTCATGCGCGCGGCGCAATCGACTTTGAAACGACCGAAACCTACATCGTCTGCAATGCGGTAGGCAAGATCGAGCAGATCATCCCGCGCACGCGCAACGATGCGCACAAGGTGATCGAGGAATGCATGCTGGCTGCCAACGTCTGTGCAGCCGATTTGCTGGAGCGCCACAAGCATCCGGCGGTATATCGCGTGCACGCGCCGCCAACCAAGGAAAAACTCAACCAGCTTCGTACCTTCCTGAAGCAGCTCGGTCTGAACCTGGGCGGCGGCGACAAGCCCACCGCGTCCGACTATGCCGAATTGCTGACCAAGATCAAGGCGCGTCCCGATGCGGTGCTGCTGCAAACCATGCTGCTGCGCTCGATGCAGCAGGCGGTCTACAGCCCCGACAACATCGGCCATTTCGGCCTGTCGTACGAATCGTATGCGCATTTCACCAGCCCGATCCGCCGCTATCCGGATCTGCTGACGCATCGCGCGATCAAGGCGATCCTGCATGGCAAGCGCTACGATCCCAAGGGCATCGATACCAGCGTGCTGAACACGATGCTGTCGCCCGCGGCCCGCAAGAAGCATGCGCAGGACCAGGCCGAAGGCAAGAAAAAGGCCGAAGGCGATGTGGCGATCTGGGAAGCGCTGGGCATCCACTGTTCCGCCAACGAGCGGCGCGCGGATGAAGCCTCGCGCGACGTCGAGGCGTGGTTGAAGTGCTACTTCATCCGCGACAAGCTGGGCGAGGAATTCACCGGCATCATCACCGGCGTGACGACCTTCGGCATTTTCGTGCAGCTCGATTCGCTGTTCATCGAAGGCATGGTGCATGTGACCGAGCTCGGCGCCGATCACTTCAAGTTCGACGAGGCGCGCCACGAGTTGCGCGGCGAGCGCACCGGCATTCGCTATCAACTGACCGACCGCGTTACCGTGCAGGTCAGCCGTGTCGATCTGGATGCGCGCAAGATCGATCTGCGCCTGGTCAACGAGCCGGGGATTCGCACGGTACTGAAAAACGAGGCGCGCCGGGCCGACAACGAACACAATGCCCGCGCCGCCAATCGCGCAGCCAAAAAAAGCAGCGATACTGCGCCGCCAAAAAAGGCCGGCCCCAAGCGGACCGCTGCGCAAGGCAAGCGCGCGCCAAAGACCGGCAGGAAGAAAAGATAAAACATGAAGAGCAAGATGATTTTCGGCTTTCACGCCATCACGGCGCGATTGCGGCACGATGCCTCGTCGATCGAGGAAATCTACATTGACGCAGACCGCCGCGATGCACGGATGAAGGAATTGATCCGCGCTGCGCAGGGCGCCAGCGTGCGCATGATCCAGGCCGACGATGCGCGCCTGAACGCGATGGTCGGCACCCGCCGCCATCAGGGCGTGGTGGCGAAGGCAGGACAGCTGTCGCTGGCACGCAACCTCGACGAACTGCTGGATGGTATCGAGGGTCCGCCGCTGCTGCTGATCCTGGACGGCGTCACCGATCCGCATAATCTCGGCGCCTGCCTGCGGGTGGCGGATGGCGCCGGAGCGCACGCAGTGATCGCGCCGAAGGATCGTGCCGTCGGCTTGAACGCGACCGCCGCCAAGGTCGCCAGCGGCGCTGCCGACACGGTACCGTACATCACGGTCACCAATCTCGCGCGCACCATGCGCGAGCTGAAGGAACGCGAAATCTGGTTGATCGGCACCGACGATACGGCAGAAAAAGGACTGTATGAAGCCGATTTTGCGGCGCCTGCCGCGCTGGTGATGGGCGCCGAAGGCGAAGGCATGCGTCGGCTGACGCGCGAAACCTGCGACATACTGGTCAGCATTCCAATGGCGGGCTCGGTCGAAAGCCTGAACGTGTCGGTCGCATCCGGCGTCTGCCTGTACGAGGCGCGCAGGCAGCGTGTTGCTGCCGGCCGATAGCTGCCTGTATCCATACTGCCGTCAGGGCCGTTCCGTCGTTTCGGTTCACGCGTTTCGATAACACGCTACACTTCGTCTCTCGTATTTTTGCGTCCCCATTCCATGTTCAGCCGTATCCGCGAAGACATCGACAACATCATGACCCGCGATCCCGCCGCCCGCAGCGTGTGGGAGGTGGCGACCTGCTATCCCGGTCTGCACGCGATCGTCGTCCAGCGCCTGGCGCACTGGTTCTGGACGCATGACTTCAAGTGGCTGGGACGTTTCACTTCGCACATCGGCCGCTGGCTGACCGGTATCGAAATCCATCCGGGCGCCGTGATCGGCCGCCGTGTCTTCATCGATCACGGCTTCGGCGTGGTGATCGGTGAGACCGCCGAAGTCGGCGACGACTGCACGATCTACCAGGGCGTGACGCTCGGCGGCACCTCGCTCAGCAAGGGCGCCAAGCGCCATCCGACCCTGGCCAAGGGCGTGATCGTCGGCGCCGGCGCGCAAGTGCTGGGATCATTTACGGTTGGCGAAGGCGCGAAGGTTGGATCGAACGCGGTGGTCGTGAAGGAAGTGCCGGCCGGCGCAACAGCCGTCGGCAATCCGGCGCGCATCATTCCGAAGGAAACCGGCAATGCGCGGGACGATGCCGCTGCCCGCATGTTTGCCGCCTATGGCGTGACGCCGAACGGCGACGATCCGCTGTCGAAGGCCCTGCACGGGTTGATCGACAATGCCGCCACGCAGGAACACCAGATTGAGAAGATACTGGCGGCCTTGAAGTGCGCGGGCATCGATTGCGAAACCTTGGCCAGCCTGGAAAAATTCGATCCGGACCAGTTGAACAAGCTGGTCGAATAAGGCGCTTCGAAACCGCGGATCTCAGGCCGGGTTCAGCAAGTCGAGGCCGCAGCGTCGGATATCCCCGGCCGCATCGACGGACAGCCAGTCGCCGCGCGGCTGCCCGTGATCCAGATCCCAATCCGACAGTACGTAACGCACGCGCGTCTCCTCGTCGTGCGTCTGCTCATGGCGCGCCGGCCGATGCGTATGTCCATGGATCATTATGGTCGTTCCGCTTTTCTCGAACAGTTCTGTGATCGCCGCCGCGTTGACGTCCATGATTTCGTACGACTTGCCGCGCTGCGCTTCCTGGCTGCCGGCACGCAGCGATTCGATGATCTCTTTGCGTTCTTGCAGCGACAGCGAGAGAAACTGCTTTTGCCAGGCGGGATGGCGTACCTGCGCGCGAAATTGCATATAGGCGTCGTCATCGGTACACCACGCGTCGCCGTGCGTCAGCACAATGGTGCGGCCGGCGATGTGCACGATATGCGGGTCGGGCAGCATGGCCGCGCCGGCCGCCTGCGCGAAGCGCTCGCCTGTCAGGAAGTCGCGATTGCCGGCCATCCAGTACACGGTGACGCCGCTGGCGTGCAAGCGGCGTAGCGCGTCGACGATGCTGCGGTTATAGGCGTCGTCGAGATCGTCGTCTCCGGCCCAGGCTTCGAAGATGTCGCCCAGCAGGTAAAGCTGCTGCGCGTGGCTCGCGTGGTGTTCGATGAAGGCGAGGAAGGCCGCCGTGGTATGCGGCATTCCTGCTTGCAAGTGCAGGTCGGAAACAAAAAGCGCAACCGTTTCCGGTTGCGCTTGCATGCTCGAATCCGTATGCGACGAATTCATGTCGTAATCAGACGACTTCCGCTTTTTCGATGATCACGTCTTCGACAGGCACGTCGGCGTGCATGCCGTTGCGCGTGGTCTTCACCGAACGGATCTTGTCGACCACGTCGGTGCCTTCGCTGACCTTGCCGAACACGCAGTAGCCCCAGCCGTCCTGGCCCGGATAGTCGAGGAAGCTGTTGTTGTTGACGTTGATGAAGAATTGCGCCGTCGCCGAATGCGGCGCGGAAGTGCGCGCCATCGCAACCGTATATTCTTCGTTCTTCAGGCCGTTCTTGGCTTCATTCTCCACTGCGTCGTTGGTAGGTTTTTGCTTCATGCCGGGTTCGAAACCGCCGCCCTGGATCATGAAGCCGTCAATGACGCGATGAAACACCGTGCCGTTATAGTGGCCGGCATTGACATAGGCTATAAAGTTTTCAACTGTTTTAGGCGCCTTGTCCGCGTCGAGTTCCAGTTTGATGTTGCCGTAGTTGGTGGTGAGAATGACTGCCATGGTGATAATCCTTCGTTCTGAAATTGGGGGAGGGGTGGGTTTATTGAATTTGGCTTGCGGACTCGATGATCACCGGCTGCACGGGAACGTCCTGATACGGGCCGACGTTTCCGGTGCGGACCTGTTTGATCTTGTCCACCACGTCGGCACCTTTGACGACCTTGCCGAACACCGCATAGCCCCAGCCATCCTGGCCCGGATAGTTCAGGAAGCTGTTGTCTTTCGTATTGATGAAGAATTGCGCGGTGGCGGATTGCGGATTGCTGGTGCGCGCCATGGCGATCGTGTAAGCCTCGTTTTTCAGGCCATTGGCCGCTTCATTCCTGATCGGTGCGCGCGTCGGCTTTTCCTGCATGTCGGGGGTAAAGCCGCCGCCCTGGATCATGAAGTTCGGAATCACGCGATGAAAGATGGTGCCGTTGTACTGACCGCTCTTTACGTACTGCAGGAAATTCTGCGTAGAGACCGGCGCCTTTTCGTGGTTCAGCTCCAGCACGATGTCGCCCTGGTTTGTCTTCAGTAAAACCTGCGGCGCGCCGGCCGCATAAGCGGCGCCGAACAGCGCAAGCGATGCAAGTCCGGTCAATATATTGCGCAACATGTTACGACGAGAAAAATCCATGTGCTTCCCTTCCTGATGAGCAGTTTGTCGATGCAGCATGCAATGAAATAGCTTTTGCTGCGGTTGCATCGGACGGGACACTGACATATCATGCCGTCCCGCGAATAGGTGAGCCATCTGCGCGGCAAACCGGCGGAGGATTTCAACCGGTTGGAGCAGTTTTTATCAATGCTATACTGCCGCGAAAACGTGCATTTTATCAAAAGAAGCATGAGCAAGGCTTTTTGCCAGGTTTGCCGCTCAAGCACGCTGCTTATCCCGGACGTTCGCCGCAACATTCTTTCCCGCGACAAATTCCGCCGAAACCCGATCACGCATCCATGACCCTGAAGATTTACAACACGCTGGCGCGCGAGAAGCAGCCGTTTACGCCTATCGATCCGGGCAAGGTGCGCATGTATGTCTGCGGCATGACGGTGTACGACTATTGCCACATCGGCCACGCGCGCGTGATGGTGGTGTTCGACCTGGTGCAGCGCTGGCTGCGTGCGTCCGGCTATGACGTCACCTATGTGCGCAACATCACCGATATCGACGACAAGATCATCAAGCGCGCCGCCGAGAACGGCGAATCGATTTCGCAGCTGACGCAGCGCTTCATCGATGCGATGGACGAGGACGCGGCTGCGCTCGGCGTGCAGAAGCCCGATCATGAGCCGCGCGCCACTGCCTATGTACCCCAGATGCTGGGATTGATCGATGCGCTGGAGCGCAACGGCCTGGCATACAAGTCGGAGGACGGCGACGTCAACTATTCCGTCCGCGATTTTCCCGGCTACGGCAAGCTGTCCGGCAAGTCGCTGGAAGACCTGCGCGCAGGTGAGCGCGTCGACGTCAATACCGGCAAGCGCGATCCGCTCGATTTCGTTCTGTGGAAATCATCGAAGGCGTCGGAACCGGACGAAGTCAAATGGCAATCGAAATGGGGTAGCGGCCGTCCCGGCTGGCATATCGAGTGTTCGGCGATGGCCTGCGAATTGCTCGGACAGCAATTCGACATTCACGGCGGCGGCGCCGACCTGCAGTTCCCGCACCACGAAAACGAGATCGCGCAATCAGAAGGCGCCAATCAAAAACGCTTCGTCAATTACTGGATGTACAATGGATTCGTGCGCGTCGATAACGAAAAGATGTCGAAATCGCTCGGCAACTTTT
>DATMTZ010000148.1:0-4317 GCA_035563975.1 Oxalicibacterium sp.
GCTCGATTTATTCAAGCAAGTTCAGCAAAGCGAACAATTCGACGCGATCAAGATTGGTCTGGCGTCGCCGGAGAAAATCCGTTCGTGGTCCTACGGCGAAGTCAAGAAGCCGGAAACCATCAACTACCGTACCTTCAAGCCGGAACGCGACGGCCTGTTCTGCGCAAAGATCTTTGGCCCGATCAAGGATTACGAATGCCTGTGCGGCAAGTACAAGCGCCTGAAGCACCGCGGCGTCATCTGCGAAAAATGCGGCGTGGAAGTCACGCTGGCGAAAGTGCGCCGTGAGCGCATGGGCCATATCGAACTGGCGTCGCCGACCGCGCACATCTGGTTCCTGAAATCGCTGCCGTCGCGTCTGGGCATGGTGCTCGACATGACGCTGCGCGACATCGAACGCGTGCTGTACTTCGAAGCCTACGTCGTCACCGATCCTGGCATGACGCCGCTGAAGAAGTGCCAGATCATGTCGGAAGACGATTACGCCGCCAAGTACGAAGAATACGGCGATGACTTCACTGCATTCATGGGCGCCGAAGGCATCCGCGAATTGCTGCGTTCGATCGACATCGATCGCGATGCAGAAACGCTGCGTCAGGAACTGAAAGAGTCGAAGTCCGAAGCCAAGATCAAGAAATACGCGAAGCGCCTGAAAGTGCTGGAAGCGTTCCAGCGTTCTGGCATCAAGCCGGACTGGATGATCATGGAAGTGCTGCCGGTGCTGCCGCCGGAACTGCGCCCGCTGGTGCCGCTGGATGGCGGCCGCTTTGCGACCTCCGATCTGAACGATCTGTATCGCCGCGTCATCAACCGTAACAACCGCTTGAAGCGTCTGATGGAACTCCGCGCACCGGAAATCATCACGCGTAACGAAAAGCGCATGCTGCAGGAAGCCGTCGATTCGCTGCTGGATAACGGCCGTCGCGGCAAGGCGATGACCGGCGCCAACAAGCGTCCGCTGAAATCCCTGGCTGAAATGATCAAGGGCAAGGGCGGCCGTTTCCGTCAGAACTTGCTGGGCAAACGCGTCGACTACTCGGGCCGTTCGGTCATCGTGGTCGGTCCGCAGCTCAAACTGCATCAATGCGGCTTGCCGAAATTGATGGCGCTGGAACTGTTCAAACCATTCATTTTCAACAAGCTCGAAGTGATGGGCATCGCGAGCACGATCAAGGCTGCGAAAAAAGAAGTCGAGAACCAGACGCCGGTCGTGTGGGACATCCTGGAAGAAGTCATCCGCGAACATCCGGTCATGCTGAATCGTGCGCCGACGCTGCACCGTCTGGGCATCCAGGCGTTCGAGCCGGTCCTGATCGAAGGTAAGGCAATCCAGCTGCACCCGCTGGTTTGCGCGGCGTTCAACGCCGACTTCGACGGCGACCAGATGGCGGTTCACGTGCCACTGTCGATCGAAGCGCAGATGGAAGCGCGCACGCTGATGCTGGCTTCGAACAACATCCTGTTCCCGTCGAACGGCGAACCGTCGATCGTGCCGTCGCAAGATATCGTGCTGGGCCTGTACTACGCGACGCGCGAGGCGATCAACGCCAAGGGCGAAGGCATGATGTTCCCGGACGTGTCCGAGGTCATCCGTGCTTACGACAACAAGGAAGTCGAACTGGCGACGCGCATCACCGTACGTATCACCGAGTATCCGAAGAATCTGGAAACCGGCGAGTTCGAGAAGACGATCACCCGTTACGAAACCACGGTCGGCCGCGCGATCCTGTCGGAAATCCTGCCGAAAGGCCTGCCGTTCAGCGTGCTGAACCGCGCGTTGAAGAAGAAGGAAATTTCGCGCCTGATCAACCTGTCGTTCCGCAAGTGCGGTTTGCGCGCGACCGTCGTGTTCGCGGATCAGTTGCTGCAGTCGGGCTTCCGGCTCGCCACGCGTGCCGGCATCTCGATCTGCGTCGACGACATGCTGGTGCCGCCACAGAAAGTGGACATCATTGCGACCGCCGAAAGCGAAGTCAAACAGATCGAGCAGCAGTACGCATCGGGTCTGGTGACGGCGGGCGAGCGCTACAACAAGGTTGTTGATATCTGGGGCAAGGCCGGCGACGACGTCGGCAAGGCCATGATGGATCAGCTGAAGGTCGAAGAAGTCACGCGCCGCGATGGCACCAAGACCACGCAGGAATCGTTCAACGCGATTTACATGATGGCCGACTCCGGTGCGCGCGGTTCCGCAGCGCAGATTCGCCAGCTGGCCGGTATGCGCGGCCTGATGGCGAAGCCGGACGGCTCGATCATCGAAACGCCGATCACCGCGAACTTCCGCGAAGGCCTGAACGTGTTGCA
This sequence comes from Oxalicibacterium sp., assembly GCA_035563975.1. Classification (GTDB taxonomy): domain Bacteria; phylum Pseudomonadota; class Gammaproteobacteria; order Burkholderiales; family Burkholderiaceae_D; genus Oxalicibacterium. The sequence continues at coordinate 2,305 of DATMTZ010000148.1, forward strand.
GTACTTCATCTCGACCCACGGCGCGCGTAAAGGCTTGGCCGATACCGCGTTGAAAACCGCTAACTCCGGTTACCTGACCCGCCGTCTGGTCGACGTGACGCAGGATCTGGTCGTGATCGAGGACGATTGCGGCACCAACAACGGCGCGTCGATGAAGGCGCTGGTCGAAGGTGGTGAAGTCATCGAAGCGCTGCGTGACCGTATTCTCGGTCGCGTTGCTGCGAACGATGTCGTCAATCCTGAAACGCAGGAAACCCTGTACGCCGCCGGCACGCTGCTGGACGAAGACATGGTCGAGGAAATTGAACGTCTGGGCATCGACGAAGTGAAGATCCGCACGCCTCTGACCTGCGACACGCGTTTCGGCCTGTGCGCACAGTGCTACGGTCGCGATCTCGGCCGCGGCACGCTGGTCAATGCCGGTGAAGCTGTCGGCGTGGTCGCCGCGCAGTCGATCGGCGAACCTGGCACTCAGCTGACGATGCGTACCTTCCACATTGGTGGCGCGGCATCGCGTGCAGCGGTGGCCTCGTCGGTCGAAGCCAAGTCGAACGGTACGGTACGTTTCACGGCAACCATGCGTTACGTGACCAATGGCAAGGGCGGCCAGATCGTCATTTCGCGTTCCGGCGAAGTGCTGATCACGGACGACCATGGCCGTGAGCGCGAACGTCACAAGGTGCCGTACGGCGCGACGCTGCTGGTTCAGGATGGCACCGTCATCAAGGCCGGCACCGCGTTGGCAACCTGGGATCCGCTGACCCGTCCGATCATTACCGAATACACCGGTACGGTGAAGTTCGAGAACGTTGAGGAAGGCGTCACCGTTGCACGTCAGATCGACGAAGTGACCGGCCTGTCGACGCTGGTCGTCATCGACGCGAAGCGCCGCAGCACTGCTGCGAAGAGCGTGCGTCCGCAGGTCAAGCTGCTGAACGAACAGGGCGAAGAAGTGAAGATCGCCGGCACCGAACACTCGGTGACGATCGGCTTCCAGGTCGGCGCACTGATTACCGTGAAGGACGGTCAGCAGGTTTCCGTTGGCGAAGTGCTGGCGCGTATCCCGACCGAATCGCAGAAAACGCGTGACATCACCGGCGGTCTGCCGCGTGTTGCCGAGCTGTTCGAAGCGCGTTCGCCTAAGGATGCCGGCATGCTGGCAGAAGTGACCGGCACGGTCGCGTTCGGCAAGGAAACCAAAGGCAAGCAGCGTCTGGAAATCACCGACATGGACGGCAATAAGCACGAGTTCCTGATCACGAAGGACAAACAAGTGCTGGTGCATGACGGCCAGGTCGTGAACAAGGGCGAGATGATCGTGGACGGCCCGGCCGATCCGCAGGACATCCTGCGTCTGCTGGGCATCGAAGCGCTGGCACGTTACATCGTCGATGAAGTGCAGGACGTCTACCGTCTGCAAGGCGTGAAGATCAACGACAAGCACATCGAAGTCATCGTGCGTCAGATGCTGCGCCGCGTGCAGGTGGTCGAGCCGGGTGATACCAGCTACATCACGGGCGAGCAGGTCGAGCGTTCGGAATTGCTGGAAGAAAACGACCGCGTCAATGCGGAAGGCAAGATTCCGGCGACCTACGAAAACGTGCTGCTGGGTATCACCAAGGCTTCGCTGTCGACCGACTCGTTCATCTCCGCTGCTTCTTTCCAGGAAACGACTCGCGTGCTGACCGAAGCCGCGATCATGGGCAAGAAGGACGGCTTGCGCGGCCTGAAGGAGAACGTGATCGTCGGCCGCCTGATCCCTGCCGGTACCGGTCTGGCTTACCACCGCGCCCGCAAGGAGAAAGAATCGTGGGAAGCCGAAGAGCGTCAGGCTCTGCTGGCGGCCGAAAAGGCAGCGCGTGCGGCGGAAGCCGAAGCGCACTTTACGGCGGTGGAGTCGAGCGGCGTGCCGGATAGCGACACCGACTACATCGTCGGCGAGCAGGTGGAGCGTTCGGAACTGCTGGAAGAGAACGACCGCGTGACGGCCGCAGGCAAGCTGCCGGCGACGTA
>DATMTZ010000149.1:0-2320 GCA_035563975.1 Oxalicibacterium sp.
AGCGGATCGGCCAATTTGATCAGATAGGGCGTCAGCAAGGTGGTGATGGCGGACACCGCGACCACGATCGGATACAGGAACTTGCTGGTGACGCCCAGCGTCAGCCCGAGCGAGGCGATGATGAAGGAGAATTCGCCGATCTGCGACAGCCCCATGCCAACGCGCATCGAGGTGCGACCGTCGTTGCCGGCAAGGAAGGCGCCGGTGCCGCAGGCGACGATCTTGCCCAGGATGACGGCCAGCGTAATCAATGCGATCGGCAATGCGTATTCGACCAGCACCGAAGGATCGAACAGCAGGCCGACACCGACAAAAAACAGCGCGCTGAACATGTCGCGCAAGGGCGCGATCAGGCGCTCGATCAAATGCAGCTGGCGCGCTTCCGCCATGATGGCGCCGATCATGAAGGCGCCCAGCGCGATGCTGTATTCGAGCTGCAGCACCAGCAGGCAAAAGCCGAAGCACAGCCCCAGCACCGCGATCAGGAACATTTCGTTGCTCTCGAAACGGGCGACGTAGGCCAGCAGGCGCGGCACCATCAGCAGGCCCAGCACCAGCGCCACGATCATGAACAGCGACAGCTTGCCGACCGTGGCAAAGACGTCGCCGGCATCGACCGAGCCGTTCATCGCGATACCGGACAGCAAGGCGATCATGCCGATCGCGAGGATGTCTTCCACGATCAGGATGCCGAAGATCAGCTGCGCGAAGCGTTCGCGCTTCATGCCCAATTCGTCCAGCGCCTTGACGATGATGGTGGTCGACGAGATCGCCAGCATCGCCCCGAGGAACAGGGAGTCCATCGTGTTCCATTTGAAATAACGCCCGATCTCGTAGCCGATCCAGGTCATCAGCGCGATTTCCATCAGCGCCGAGATGAAAGCGGTCACGCCGACGCTGCTGAGTTTCTTCAGGTTGAATTCGAGGCCGAGCGAGAACATCAGGAACACCACGCCGAGTTCGGCCACGATCTTGATCGTGTGATCGTCCTGGATCAGTTCGAACGGCGGCGTGTGCGGGCCGATGATGACGCCGGCCAGGATGTAGCCGAGCACCACCGGCTGCCGGAAGCGGTTGCACAGGACCGTCACGACGCCGGCGATCAGCATGATCACCGCGAGGTCCTGGATGAAATCGGCTCCGTGCATGGGATCCTTTCCGGTATGAGTTGTCTCCGCTACGCGGGCCAAAGTCGCGCAGGACGCACAAGGTATACTGTGGCCGGGCCGGGCTGCGTAGGCCGTGCAGGCCGTGCAGGCCGTGTAGGCCGCATACATAAAACCTAACACACGGCCCGCCGCTGCGCAGCACTTTCCCCAGCACTTTCTCTTGAAGGCAGACCGCGACGATCAAGCTATGTTCCTTGACCTTATCCTCTCATGCTAAGCCCCCTCAATCTGCTGCTGATCACCGGCGGCTTCTGCATCGTGATGCTGTTCGTGCTGGCTTCGTTGCTGCGCAGCGGCATCGCCGGCATTCGGGAATGGCTGGTTGCCAATGGCATGGCGGCCATTTCGCTGCTGCTGTTCGCGGGCCGCGGCCACATGCCGGATCTGCTGTCGATCGAGGCGGCGAATATGCTGCTCGCCGGGGCCATCGCGATGATCTATGCCGGCTTTTGCCGCTTCTTCGAATGGCGGATACCGGCGCGGCGACTGCTGTCCGGCCTCGGCGCCGTGTTGCTGCTGCTGATCGTGTTCCACTACGGCTGGCCCTCTGTCGCCTGGCGCACGGTGGTCGTTTCCCTCTTTCACGGCGCTGTCTGCCTGGCTATCGCCTGGACGATTCTCAAGGGCGCGCAGCAGGCGGGCTCGCGCTATCCCTATCGCTTCACCGCCATCGTCGCGCTGCTGTTCGGCTGCGGCCACTTGTTCCGCGGTCTTATCTACGGTGCGCAGGTCGACGTATTGACGACCAATATACAGACCACGATCTGGAACGTGGTGTTCCTGTCGATCGGCACGCTGGTGATGCCGGTCTTCACGATGGGCGCGGTGATGATGGTGCACGACAAGATGATGGGCAAGGCGCAGGACGACGCCAACCGCGACTTCCTGACCGGCGCCTGGTCGCGCCGCGCCTTCTTCGAATTCGCCGAGCGCGAACTGCTGCGCGTGCAGCGCAACGGCCGCGCGGTGTCGCTGATGCTGTTCGATGTGGACCATTTCAAGCGCATCAACGATACCTGGGGACACGCGATCGGCGACCGCGTGCTGCTGGAAATCGTGCAGCGCGCCGGCCGCGAGATCCGCAGCATGGATTATCTGGCGCGCCTGGGCGGCGAGGAATTCGCCGTGCTGCTGCCGGAAGTCGGGGAATC
>DATMTZ010000150.1:0-2006 GCA_035563975.1 Oxalicibacterium sp.
GACAACCTGCGCAACCGCCGCACGATACAGAACGCCTGCCTGAAGGCGCTCGGCAGCGCGCGCGAATCGGCGCTGCTCGCCAATCCGTATTTCGCGCCGGGACGCAGGATGCGCAAGGGCCTGGCATCGGCCGCGCAGCGAGGCGTCGACGTGACGCTGCTGCTGGGAACCGGCCAATATCGTTTCCTCGATGTGATCGCGCGATCCTTCTATCCGCAACTGCTGAAAGCCGGCGTGAAGATCGTCGAGTACCGCAAGACGCATCTGCACGGCAAGGTGGCCGTGGTCGACGATCAATGGGCCACCGTCGGTTCCAGCAACTACGACGGCTTCAGCCTGTTCATCAACCAGGAAGCGAACGTAGTGGTGAAGGATGCCGGCTTCTCGCGCGAGCTGCGCCGGCATATCGAACGCGGTATCGCCGACGGCGTGCCGGTCAGCATGGCCGAGTTTGCCGCCATCCCGCTGCACATGCGCATTGCGTATCGCATCGCCTTTTCGATCTACAAGGCCGTGCTGCGCCTGATGACCTGGGGACGCTCTGCCGAATAGCTGCGTGGTAGCTGCATACTGCGGCGGCCGACGCCGGATCGCAAATCGATTTACACTAGTGAAACTTGTGGCGCGGTGCATCCCGACGATGCATCGCGCCATCATCGTTTCCACTCTCGCGTTCCGAACCCTATGACCACGCAGACCGGCGAACCCGCGCAGCCTCAGGCAGTCCACACCGACGGCCTGCCGATTGCGGAGCGGCGCTGGGCCGTGCTGGCAGTCGCGATGGGTGTATCGATGTCCTCGCTGGATACGGCGATCGCCAATACCGCCTTGCCGGCGATGGCCGCGCAGCTGCATGCGACGCCGGCCGATTCGGTGTGGATCATCAATATCTACCAATTGGCGACGGTGGCGACGCTGCTGCCCTTTGCGGCGCTGAGCGAGATCGTCAGCTTTCGCCGCATCTTCATCTTCGGCCTCGCGCTGTTCACGCTCGCGTCGCTGGCCTGCGCCTGCGCGTGGTCGCTGCCCTCGCTGATCGTCGCGCGTCTGTTCCAGGGCGTCGGCGCCAGCGCCATCATGGGCATCAACACCGCGCTGCTGCGGCTGATTTACCCGTCCAGCATGATGGGGCGCGGTATGGGGACGAATGCGCTGGTGGTCGCGGTGTCCTTCGCGGTCGGGCCGACGGTGGCGTCCACCATCCTGACGTTCTGGTCGTGGCCATGGCTGTTTGCGATCAACGTGCCGTTCGGCACGCTCGCCTTCTTCATGGCGCGGCGCGCGCTGCCGCAAACCAAGCGCGCCACGCACAAGTTCGACGCGCTGACCGCCGTCTACAATGCCGCCGCCTTCGGCTTGCTGATCCTGGCCATCGGCGAAGGTGCGCACCTCACCGATGCGCGCATCGTCGCGCTGGAAGCCTTGGGCGCGATCGTCTTCTTCATCCTGCTGCTGCGGCGCCAGGCCGGGCATCAGGCGCCGATGCTGCCGGTGGACCTGTTCCGGCGTCCGCAATTCGCGCTGTCGTCCGCCACCGCCGTCTGCACCTTTACCGCGCAAGGCTTGGCCTTCGTCGCGCTGCCTTTCTATTTCGAATCCACGCTCGGACGCTCGGCGGTTGAAACCGGCTTCCTGCTGACGCCATGGGCCGCGCTGGTCGCGGTGATGGCGCCGATCGCCGGCCGCCTCAGCGATCACTATCCAGTCGGCATTCTGGCCGGCATCGGCACCTCGACGCTGTCGCTTGGCTTGATATTGTTGCTGACGATGTCGCACCAGCCGAGCACCTTCGACATCTGCTGGCGCATGGCGGTGTGTGGCATCGGCTTCGGGTTCTTCCAGGCGCCCAACCTGCGCGCCATCCTCAGCAACGCGCCGCCGGAACGCGGCGGCGGTGCCAGCGGCATCGTCGCGACTTCGCGTTTGATCGGGCAGGCGTCAGGCGCGGCGCTGGTTGCGTTCTGCCTGACGGTATTCGTTGGGCATGGCGAAGCGGTGGCGCTCAG
>DATMTZ010000151.1:0-4297 GCA_035563975.1 Oxalicibacterium sp.
CCCGAACAGGACCGTGAAACGACTTTGCGCCGATGATAGTGCTGCAACCAGTGTGAAAGTAGGTCATCGTCAGGCTTTATACCGCTAAACCCCATCCGATATCCTCGGGTGGGGTTTTTGCTTTTACGGATCTAAAATGACCTCACCCAGTCATCCGATGCGTTATAGGAAATCGCTGCAACGTGACCGTTCGCTCCCCTCTGATGAGTGCCCGGCATCACCGTCGATTTCAGATGGCTTGCCTGCATATCCGTCTGTCCCTGGCGAAATCCTCTCGCCGCCGCGCCCTGCATGAGCCGGCACTAGCTTCAGTCAATGAACGCATTGCGCCTCTTAGTTTTTTTCGATAACGTTCGGAAGATATGTCGCTGCTTCGATGCTATGTGCGAGGAATGAGATGGATGACGTCGTCATTGTGGCTGCCGGCCGTACGGCAGTAGGAAAATTTGGCGGCGCCTTGTCTACGACGCCGGCCGTCGAAATGGGCGCGCATGTCATCAGGCACCTGCTTGCGCAGACCGGCGTGCCGGCCGACCAAATCAGCGAAGTGATCATGGGTCAGGTGCTGACCGCCGGTTGCGGGCAGAATCCGGCGCGCCAGGCGTCCCTGCATGCAGGCATACCGAATACCGTGCCTGCGTTCACGATCAACAAACTGTGCGGCAGCGGCCTCAAAGCCGTGCACCTGGCCGCGCAGGCGATTGCATGCGGCGATGCGGAAATCGTGATTGCCGGCGGCCAGGAAAACATGAGTGCGGCACCGCACGTGCTTAATCATTCACGCGAAGGTTTTCGCATGGGTGACGCCAAGCTGGTCGACTCTTTGCTGGTCGACGGTCTGCAGGATGCCTTTCATCATTACCATATGGGCATCACGGCGGAAAACGTCGCAGGTCACTACGGTATTTCACGCACGGAGCAGGATACATTCGCGCTGCAATCGCAGCAGCGCGCGGAATCCGCCCAGCAGGCCGGGCGCTTCAAGAGCGAAATCATTCCTATCGTTCAGAAAAATGGTCACATCTTCGATACCGATGAGCATGTCAAGCATGGCTTGACGATGAAGCTGCTGGCTGCCTTGCATCCTGCGTTTTCCGAGGATGGATCAGTTACGGCTGGCAATGCGTCAGGCATCAATGACGGCGCAGCGGCCGTCATGTTGATGACGGCAAGGAAAGCGCGTGAGCTCGGTCTGCAAGTAATGGCGACCATCAAGGCAGGCGCATCGGCCGGTGTGGATCCGGGCATGATGGGAATGGGGCCGCTGCCCGCTTCACAACGCTGCCTGCGCAAGGCCGGCTGGCAGCATCAGGACGTCGACCTGCTGGAAATCAATGAAGCATTCGCCGCGCAGGCGATTGCAGTCAACCGGGAAATGGGCTGGGATACATCCAAGATCAATGTGAATGGCGGCGCGATTGCGCTTGGTCATCCGATCGGCGCGTCGGGTTGTCGCGTCCTCGTGACGCTATTGCATGAAATGGTCCGGCGCGATGCCAGGCGAGGACTGGCCAGTCTCTGCATCGGCGGCGGCATGGGCGTAGCGCTGGCGGTGGAGCGATAAGCGTGCAGGGAAACACGAGGCGTGTCGCGTTGATCATTGATACCGCAAACAACATGGCCGAAGCCCTTTGCATCCGGCTCGCGCAGCTCGACTATCGCGTTGCGGCGATTCTTCCGGTTGAAACAGGCGTACATCGCCGCATGGAAACCCACTCGGCTTTGCACGTGAAGCGCTGTGATGTACGAGATCAAACCGCGGTCTTGCAGCATATCGAGACGGTGGAACAGACGCTCGGCCCGATAGCGATACTTGTCGTCGATGCCGGCGTTTCATATGACCTGATCACCGCACGCGGGCAGCGTATGGCGGAACGCGGTTGGGGCCGCATCGTCGATATCGCGGCATCCGTGCAAATCGATGCAGATCAACAGATGGAATCCGTTCGCGATCGCCGCCGACGGCAGGATGCGCAAGCGCTGGCGCTGCAGCTTGGTGATCGGGGCGTAACGGTCAATACCATTTCGCCTGGCCATATCGGTACTCCTGCGGGCGCGGAGCCAACCAAGCAACAGGCCGCAGGGCGCCTGAGCCTGGCTGAGGAAATTGCGGGGCTCGCCGCTTATCTGCTATCGGATGAGGGGGGTGTTTTGAACGGCGCGAATATTGCAGTCAACGGCGGCCGGCGCCTGGCTTGAGATCTTTCGCGGACGTGCCGTTATGGCGGTGATCAGGTGGCAGACTGGTCGACCAGCGCCTGCAGCTGTTCGACCAGTTGCTCGGTTCGTGTAAAACCGGAGCTGACGAGATGCAGTTCGCCCCCACGTTCGAGTACCAGCGTGGGAAATCCACGCACCCCCCAACGTTGTGTTTGCACAAAGTCGGCGTGGGTCGCAGCGATCGTTTCCTCCGTCCCCCAGGTTTGCATGAATGCCGCTTCGTCGACGTCGACACCATTCTTATTCAGCACTGCGACGCACAGGCGGGCGAGAACATCGGCGCGGGTCGTGTCCAGGCCTTCCGCATAGAAGCCGTGCTGGATCGCATGGAATACATCGAGCGCCAGATGCGGCGCCAGCAAGCGGGCGCTCACCACCGCGCGGCAGGCGGGTTCGGTGTTGTAGATGAAACCTTCGTCATTCAGGGCCGTGTCGACAAAAGGCAGGCCGCTGCTTTCGGCGACCTTGCGCCAGTGCGACAAAATCTCGGTCTTTTGCACCGCGTCCATGGGCTCGCTGGTATAAGGACGCAATCCGCCAAGCACGATATCGACGGGTACGTCCTGCAAGCCATTCACCAGGGTGGTCAATTCGGGGCCGAAGCCGTAGCACCATGAACACATCGGATCGGCAATATAGATGAGTTTGACCATACGTCTTTCGCAGGCAGATAAGGGCGCGATGCGCCAAGGAAGTGCAAGCATAACACCGCGCTTGCCAGCGTATTGCAGTTGAAATAACGGGTAAAAGCGGCTCTGTTTTTGCTAAGAGGGCGGAGCATTCCCGACGGACTTGCCCCGGTTCGCGTCCCGGCGTGTTGCGAGGGGCACGATCATGCGGAAGGTCAGGTTGATGCGCGGCGCGTGAATACGGCTGCTTTTTGGAATGGCGTGTAGAAAATTACGCTGTGTCGCACCGCGCATGACCAGCAAGCTGCCCGATGTCAGTTCGATGCTGACGATTTTGCCGCTATCCCGCTTTTTCGGCTTGAGCTGGAACGGGCGCGGCTGGCCGAAGCTGAGCGAGGCAATAGTCGGTTCGTCGCCCAGTTCCGGCTCGTCGTCGCTGTGCCATCCCATGCTGTCCTTGCCGTCGCGATAAAGATTCAGCAGCACGCTGTTGTATTGGACGCGCGTGACTTCCTCCACGCGCTGCCTGATTTGCAGCAGCAGCGCAGTCCAGGGTCGCGGCGTCAGTTGCAGGCCGGAATAGCGGTAGGGCGCGTCGGCATCGCCATACCAGGCAGTCAGCCGCGGCTGTGGCACGCGCTTGCCGAAGATCAGGATGTCTTCCTGTCGCCATTCAATGGAGGTCGACAAGGCTTCGAACAATGCTGTTGCTTCCCCGTCGTCAAAAAGCGCCGGCATCCACTGGACATTTGCGCCCGGTATCGTCAGCGTCTGCAGCTGCGATGTGCGGAAAAGATCCAGCGTGCCGGACATCGCGGCGCCTTATCCGGGAGCGCCGACCTTGATGCGGACGTCGCCCAGCGTGACGATTTGGCCGGCGCGCACCTTGCAGGTCTTGCGCAGCTCGGTGCGGCCATCCACTTTTACGTTGCCGCTTGCGACCAGCACCTTGCCGGCGCCGCCGCTGTCGCAGATGCCGACCAGTTTCAGCAGTTGGTTCAGCTCCACGTATTCGCCGTTCAATTCGAATTCAAGTGTCTGCATGGCGTTGTGCTCAGTCAGCCGCAGGCAGCGCCTGCCGGGTATTGTCGAGCCACATATCGAGCGTCGTCAGCAAATCGGTCTGGCTGAACGAGCAGCTTTCTTCGGTAAACAGGCTGCCGGCTTCGAGCCGGCTCAACAGGTCTTCCATGACTTCGCGGTAGCGCGGCGGCAAGGCCTCCAGTTGCGCAGCCTGCGCACGCCACGCCTGGCAAAACGCGGGGATCGTCAACTGGTTCTGGCGAACGGCTTGCAGGGCATCCTGCATGACCTGAAGAGAGGAATCGTGGGACATGGTAACGATGAAAAAGAACAATGGCGAAATGATCCGCCGAATCAGCCCTGCAGTCCAGACAAAACGAACAACGCGATCACGCACAGATAACCGAGCGCCCAGCACAGCGAAC
>DATMTZ010000152.1:0-4155 GCA_035563975.1 Oxalicibacterium sp.
GCCGGTTGCGCACGATCCGCACGCTGACCGATGCCGGCATCCCGGTTGGCGTCAGCATCGCGCCGGTGATTCCCTTCGTCACCGAACCGGATCTCGAACACATCCTGGCGGCAGTGGCGGACGCTGGCGCCATCAGCGCGAGTTACATCGTGTTGCGCCTGCCGTGGGAAGTCAGCCCGCTGTTCCAGGAATGGCTGCAGGCACATTTTCCCGATCGTGCGCAGCGCGTGATGAACCGCATCCGCGACATGCGCGGCGGCAAGGATTACGAGGCCGAATTCGGCAAGCGCATGCGCGGCGAAGGCATCTGGGCGGACCTGATCCGGCAGCGCTTCGAGAAGGCCGTCGCACGGGTGGGTATCAGCCAGCGCATGAGCCGCTTCAGCGCGCTCGACGCCTCCGGCTTCAGGCCGCCGACGGCAACAAGCCGCAAACGGAATGCGCAGGCAGTCGGACAGGGCAATCTCTTCGATTGAACGCATGCATTGTCTGACATGCAGACGGCACACATTTGCGCGAACAAAGCATCAGGCGTTCAGTCGAAAATTGATCGCATCTTGAGGAGGCCGTCATGCAAACCACCTGGATCGTCGCAGCCGATGAACATCGCGCCAGAATTTTCGAGGTAGAAGGCAAACAAAGCAATTTTCACGAAATCGAAGACTTCATCAATCCACAGGCGCGGCTCAGCGACCGCGACATCAATACTGATGCCAAGGGCCGGTATTTCGGTCGAGGCCAAGGCGCCGGCGACACCTCAGATCCAAACGTCACCGCTGAACAGCACGCAGCCGATTTGTTTTCCAAATCGGTAGGTGCCTATCTTGATCAGGCCCGCCGGGAACATCGTTACGACAAGCTGCGCCTCATTGCCTTTCCGAAATTTCTTGGCGCCTTGCGCAAACATCTGAGCAAGGAAACGCAGCAACTGGTCGAAGACGAGGTTTCGAAGAACATTTCCAACTTCGAACCTAGACAGGTCGAGGAATACATCAAGACCAGATTGCATTGAGCACGCCAACCGCTTTTGCTGCAGCGAACGCGTTTTGTTTGATATTGCTGACAAGCTCTCGCGCAGCTTTCCTACAGAACATTTGAATCGCGGATGGTCCAATGAATTGACGCGTTTGCGTTCGAAAAACTCACCCAAGGAGATCAAGATGATGAAATCTACAAGCGCAATTGCCCTGGCTTCCGCACTTTTGTTTTCCACTGCCGCGTTTGCTCAATCAGTCAATAACGGTACAGCCCCCAACACGGCAACCACGCCGGATGGCGTGACTCCCACACCGGACGCAACCAATACGCGGCCAAAATCGGACTCGATGAAGTCCGGTACGCATCACAAGAAGCACAAGAAGTCGCATTCGTCGTCCCGTTCGTCGCAGAGCGGCTCGGACATGGGCACGAATTCCAAGCCGCAAGGATCGACCATGCAGACCACGCCTGACGGTGTGACGCCTACGCCGGATGCAACGGTTCCGGCGAAATAAGCTTCGTCCAAGCTGCTTCGAGCTAATCCCGTCGGCCATCTTACAGATGGCCTTTTTTATTACGCTATTGGAATTGAGATGATTTGCTGATCATGCTGGGGCATCTGCTTGCATCTCGGGAAGGGAATTCGAATCATGATGAAGATTGCCATCATTGCAGTATTGCTCTTCTCCGCCCTGCAACCGGTTCATGCACGAACCGAGCAGGAGAGAATTGATTCCTGCCGGAATGACATCAGCGGAAACAGCGGCGAATACAAACGATGTCTGCGGCAAAGCCGCGACAAGGTGCAAAGCAAAAACGAACGGGCACATCGGCAGCGAGCTTGCAAGATCGCCGCTAAAGACAGAAAAGGGCGCGACAGGGAAAACTATCTCCGCAAGTGTCTTCGCAGAAATTGAAGCCGCTTCTATTGACGACTCAAAATATCGCCCATAAAAAAGGGTTACTCTCCCGGCGAGAGTAACCCTTGCATATGGTGCCGGCTGCAGGACTCGAACCCGCCACCCCATGATTACAAATCATGTGCTCTACCTGATGAGCTAAGCCGGCATGACTTTTGGAAGGCCGTATTGTACCTACTTCACACGGGTCAGAGTAGGTCTGCCGCCCTTCTTTGGAGGCTCCGGTTCGTGTCCGGGATCGTCGCTTTCCTCGCTCTTCTGCTCGATCGACGTCGGCACCGAAGCAAGCGGCGGCGCGGTACTGGAATCGACGTGCGGCGTCTCCGCATCAACCGCAGGAACCGGCGCTTCGAAAGCCATTCCCTGACCGTTTTCGCGCGCGTAGATGGCGACCACGTTATCGACCGGTATCGCAAGATCGCGCGATACCCCGCCGAAACGCGCGCTGAAGGTGATCCACTCGTTTTCCATCTTCAGGCCGCTGGTCGCGCTGAAGCTGACGTTCAACACGATTTCGCCATTCCTGACGAATTCCATCGGCACGCGCGTGTGCGCATCGACAACCACCGCGATATGCGGCGTGTAGCCATTGTCGGTACACCACTCGTAGATCGCGCGCAGCAGGTAGGGCTTGGTGGAAGTTTCGGACATGAATCGGTCAAGCTGAATACGTGGAACTGATGGAGCCGGCAATGCCTTCCATTTCCGGCTCACAGCGTACCGATTAACGGCGCATCACCTTCTCGGAAGGCGTCAGCGCTTCGATGTAGGCAGGGCGCGAGAAGATGCGTTCCGCGTACTTCATCAGCGGCGCAGCGGTCTTCGACAATTCGATGCCATAGTGATCGAGACGCCACAACAGCGGCGCGATCGCCACGTCCAGCATCGAGAACTCGTCACCCAGCATGTACTTGTTCTTCAGGAACAGCGGCGCCAGCGTGGTCAGGCGGTCGCGGATTTCGTTGCGCGCCTTTTCCTGGATTTTCTCGCCGCCACGGCCCTTGTCGTTTTCCAGCGTATGCACGTGGATGAACAATTCCTTCTCGAAATTGAACAGCATCAAACGCGCGCGCGCGCGCATCAGCGGATCGGCCGGCATCAGCTGCGGATGCGGAAAACGTTCATCAATGTATTCATTGATGATGTTGGATTCGTACAGCACCAGGTCGCGTTCGACCAGGATAGGCACCTGGCCGTAGGGATTCATCGTCGAGATGTCTTCCGGCTTGTTGAACAGGTCGACGTCGCGCACTTCGAAGTCCATGCCCTTTTCGAACAGGACCAGACGGCAACGTTGAGAGAATGGGCAAGTCGTACCCGAGTAGAGAACCATCATTTTTTGTAGTTCCTTAGAAACAAATAGGGTGAGGCGCTGCCGCCTCACCCTCGATACCAACCCGCACGAAATGCGGGCAACACCAGATTTTACTTGATTTACTTGATATTTTTCCAGTAGGAGGCATTCAAGCGCCAGGTCAGCACCACGCACACGCCCAAAAACAGCAGCACCCAGACGCCGATCTGCTTGCGTGCTGCCTGCGCCGGTTCCGCCATCCAGGTCATGAAGGACACCAGGTCGGCCACCGATTTGTCGTATTCCAGCGCCGTCATGGTGCCCGGCGTGACCTGCTCGAAACCGACGAACTTGCGCTCGGTCTTGCCTTCCTCGTGCGGATCCTTCACTTCCTCGAACTTGGCGGTGCGCACGCCCTGCAATTCCCACAGCACGTGCGGCATGCCGACGTTCGGGAACACCATGTTGTTCCAGCCGGTCGGACGGGTATCGTCCTTGTAGAAAGTGCGCAAATAGGTATACAGCCAGTCGGGGCCGCTACCCGCTTCGGATGCCTTGGCGCGTGCAATCACCGACAGATCCGGCGGCTCGGCGCCGAACCATGCCTTCGCATCCTTGCCCGACATCGACACGTTCATCATGCCGCCGATCTTGTCCGAGGTGAACATCAGGTTGTTCTTGATCTGATCTTCGGACAGGCCCAGATCCTTCAGCTTGTTGTAGCGCATCGACGATGCGCTATGGCAGCTCAGGCAATAGTTGACGAACAGGCGCGCGCCGTTCTGCAAGGCCACCATGTCTTTCGTATGGTCGGGCGCGCGGTCCAGCGGATATCCCGCCTCCGATGCAAATGCCAGTCCTGGCAACAATACCGCCGCCGCTATCAGTTTTTTCAGCAATGTCATGTTCTTGTCCCCTTGCGGCTTAGTGCGGATGGAAAACGACGCGATCCGGCACCGGCTT
>DATMTZ010000153.1:0-3248 GCA_035563975.1 Oxalicibacterium sp.
CCCCATTACGCGCGGACACCACGCTGAATGCCGAAAGCGCGAAACTGGTCAGCCTGCAACTCGACGCGCTCGAACAACGCCGCGTGCTGTGGCAAGGCCAGCTGTTCCCCGGGCAGCCGTTCGAATGGGAAATTGCCGACGATACGCCGCGCCGGCACGGGCAGGAAGCGGAGGCTCCCCCACAATCGTGGCAAAGCAGCGTGCGCTTTTCCCTGCCTATGCTGGGCGCGGTGCAGGCGACGGTGCGCTTGAGCGGCGATCATGTACGCGTCGATGTACGTGCCGCCGACGAACATACTGCATCGACACTGCGCGCGCACGGCGGCCTGCTGGCCGACGCGCTGGGCGCCGCCGGCACGACGCTCGACGCCCTGCTGGTTCAGCACGATGGATAAGCCCAAGCTGCCGCCGAGCGCTGTCGCCCTCGCCTACCATGGCGGCGATACGGCGCCGCGCGTGGTCGCCAAAGGACGCGGACTGATCGCCGAACAAATCATCGAACGCGCGCGGGAGCACGGCGTAGCAGTCCATGAATCGAAGGAACTGGTCTCGCTGCTGATGCAAATCGAGCTGGACGACCATATTCCACCTGCGCTGTATCGCGCCGTCGCCGAACTTTTAGCGTGGTTATATCGCGTCGAGTCTGCTCAAGGCGGCAACAGCGAGGTATGATGTCGGGTTGCAACACGACGCGGCGCCAGGTTGCGCACGCCGGCATGATCCAAGTTTCAGTGAAAACCCGAAGATGACTCTGGCCAGCGACTACGAACAAGAAGACATGGAACCCTACCGGGTTCGCTCCCGCAGGGAAATCATTTCTTTGCTTCGGAACATCGGTGAACGCAATCAGCTCGTCAGGATGGTGATCAACCATGGCGCGGATACCGTCGTCACTTCCATCCTCGACGTCGACGAAAGCGACGACACCGTGATGCTCGACTGCGCGCCGACGGCGACGATGAATCACCGCGTGCTGGAAAGCGAAACGTTTTCCTTCGAAACGGTACTCGACAGCATCCGCATCCTGTTTACGGTGGACCAGATCGAGAGCGTGCTTTATGACAATCTGCCCGCGTTCGTGATCCCGCTGCCAGAAAGCCTGATCCGCCTGCAACGTCGCGAGTTTTATCGCGTGCCGACACCGCTGACTACGCCAATTCTGTGCACGATACCTGTCTCCATCGACGATCAGATCGTGCCGGTGACAGCCACGCTGCACAACATCAGCGGCGGAGGGGTATCAGTGGTCGATGAGAAAAAGTTGATCGATACCACCTTCGGTCGCATTTACGACAACTGCAGGATTGATCTGCCCGGCGGACCGATTACTGTATCGCTGCAGATTCGAAACCTGCTGGAACTGACGCTGACAAACGGCAAGAGCATCCACCGCTTGGGCTGTCAATTCGTCAATCCTTCCAATGGCGTACTGGCTGCGGTGCAGAAATACATTACCAAGCTTGAGCGCGAGCACAATGCGCGAACGACGGGAATTCGTTAAAGCGAGGTTGCTTATCTCGCTCTTCGCCGGATGAACTGCAGAAAGACGACGGTTGCAAAAAAACACGCGACGTCCGTCGCCAAAATATGATCGCCATTGCGGCGCTATGCTGGCCGTTCCGCTATACCTGCATGTTCATCATTTCCTGATAGGCCGATACCAGCTTGTTGCGAACCTGCACCGTTGCCTGGAATGAAATATTCGCCTTCTGCATCGAAATCATCACGTCCGACAAGTTGACCTTGTCGTCACCCATCGTGAACTGCTGGCTCAATTGATCGGCCTTGTTCTGTGCTGCAGCCACGCTGTCCAGCGACGATTTCAGCGCCGTCGAAAAATCGACCTTGGTCGCCGGCTGATCGACGGCCGGCGTCTGCACCGAACTGACGCCCGGCTGCGCGCGGGCAGCCGCAGCCCTGAGCTGCGCGACCATTGCGTCGATTGCATGCGAATCAATTCCGCCTACCTTCATCATGCTCTCCATCCTTGCAAGCGCGGCTATAATGATTTTCGGCAATCGTTAACCGACCATCCGCCGCTACACCGACAAGTTACCTGCAAGACGGCGTCGCGAGCGCCCTGATTAGCCGCAGAAATGTTGTTCTATTCCAGCGATTGAAATTCGCCGCAGGCTAGACAATGCATGCTACCGAAGAAGTTCGAATAGCGAGCACACGATGAAACAGGCAATCACCTCATCCGATCTTGGCCACCGCGGAGCCCCATCATGGCTGTAGTCGTCGCAGGCGAAAACAATCTGGCACCCGGCGAGACCGGCGCCGGGCCGGCCAATTTTCTGAACATGGCGAAGTCGCCGAACGGCCGCCGCATCCTGATGATGGTGGGCGCCGCTGCGGTCGTTGCCGCCATGATCGGCCTGGTGCTGTGGGGCCAAAAGCCCGAATACAAGGTACTTTTCTCCAATTTCTCGGACCGCGACGGCGGCGCGATCGTGCAATCGCTGCAGGCGGCCAACATTCCCTACAAGCTTGCGGACGGCGGCGGCGCCATCCTGGTGCCGGCCGACAAGGTGCATGAAGTGCGCCTGAAGCTGGCAGCCGAAGGCTTGCCCAAGGGCGGCAATGTCGGCTTCGAGCTGATGGAAAACCAGAAGCTCGGCATTTCGCAATTCCTTGAACAGGTGAACTTCCAGCGCGCGCTGGAAGGCGAGCTGGCGCGCTCGGTGCAAAGCATCGGCGCGGTGCAGGCGGCGCGCATTCACCTGGCGATTCCGAAATCCTCCGTATTCGTGCGCGATCAGCAGAAGCCGACCGCATCTGTCGTGCTGAATCTTTATCCCGGCCGTTCGCTGGACAAGGGCCAGGTCAGCGCCATCGTGCATCTGGTCGCCAGCAGCGTGCCCGACCTGCAACCGAAGAACGTGACCATCGTCGACCAGGCCGGCAATCTGCTGTCGGAGAACGGCGACAAGCCGGCAGGCAATACGCTCGACCCGTCGCAACTGAAATACGTGCAGGAACTGCAGCAGAACATCGCACGGCGCGTGGAATCGATCATTACGCCGATCGTCGGCCAGAATAATGTGCGCGCGGAAGCGACAGCCGACGTCGATTTCTCCACCAGCGAGCAGGCCGCAGAAATCTACAAGCCCAACCAGGGCACAAACAGCGCCGCCGTGCGCAGTCAGCAGACCAGCGAATCGCTGAACGGCAATGGCAACAATGCCTCCGGCGTGCCTGGCTCGCTGACCAACCAGCCGGCGCCAAATGCGACCGCGCCGCTGACC
>DATMTZ010000154.1:0-1782 GCA_035563975.1 Oxalicibacterium sp.
ATCTGATTGGTGTCGACCGGGGCCAGCTTGTAGCCGGCGTTGCGCAAGTCGACCGAGCAGTAGAACGGCGGGGTGTGCTCCTGCCACTCGAGGCGGAACCAGCGCTCGATCGCCGGCGTGGCGGCAAGCATTTTTTTCTCGAGGTCGAGCAGGGGGCCGTTAAGCGCCGTGACGAGGTGCGGAACCATGAAAGCCTTTGTACTGTATCTGTTTTGTCAACGCCGATTTTAGCGGGAAGCGCGTGAAGGCGTCTTCGGGCCGCAATCGGATCCGACCAGGGTATGCGTAGATGAGGACAGCTCGGCAATTTTAAAGTGCAACATTGTCGCATTCATAAAAAAAGCGCCCCATGCAGGAGCGCTTTCGAAAACCCGCCGGAACGGGACGGAGCAATCAGGAGTGGTAAGCCGATTCGCCGTGGCTGGTGATGTCCAGACCTTCGCGCTCTTCCTCTTCCGGTACCCGCAGGCCAATGACGAGGTCGACCAGTTTGAAGGCGATAAAGGCAACGACGCCCGACAGCACGACCGTCGTGATCACGCCCTGCGCCTGAATCCAGACTTGCGAGGCAATCGAATAATCCGGCGCGACAGCGTTCGCAACGTAATCGTAGATGCCGGTGCCGCCCAGCGATGGTGAAGCGAATACGCCGGTCAGCAGCGCGCCGAGGATGCCGCCCACGCCGTGCACGCCGAATACGTCCAGCGAATCGTCAGCACCCAGCATGCGCTTCAGGCCGTTCACGCCCCACAGGCAGACGATGCCGCCCAGCAGGCCGATGATCAGCGCGCCCATCGGGCCGACAAAACCGGCCGCCGGCGTGATCGCCACCAGGCCTGCCACCGCGCCGGAAGCGGCACCCAGCATTGAAGGTTTGCCTTTCGCCATCCATTCACCGAAGGTCCACGACACGGTCGAGGCAGCGGTTGCCAGCAGCGTGTTGACGATCGCCATCGCAGCCAGGCCGTTCGCTTCCAGACCCGAACCGGCATTGAAGCCGAACCAGCCGACCCACAACAGCGAAGCGCCGATCATGGTCATCGTCAGCGAGTGCGGCGCCATCGATTCCTTGCCGTAACCGATGCGCTTGCCGATCACGAAGGCACCAACCAGGCCCGCAACCGCCGCGTTGATATGGACGACGGTACCGCCGGCGAAATCAAGCGCGCCTTTCTGGAACAGCCAGCCCGCGGTGGCCGTTGCCGCTTCCGCCGCCTTCGCATCGGTGTAGGTGTCAGGACCGGCCCAGAACCACACCATGTGCGCCATCGGCAGATACGAGAAGCTGAACCACAGCACCATGAACAGCAGCACGGCGGAGAACTTGATACGTTCCGCAAACGCACCCACGATCAGCGCGCAGGTGATGGCCGCAAACGTCGCCTGGAATGCGATGAAGCTGAATTCCGGCAGCACCACGCCCTTGCTGAAGGTTGCCGCGACAGTCTCCGGCGTGACGCCTTTCAGGAACAGGCGATCGAAGCCACCGATGAAGCTGCCGCCCTGCGTGAAGGCCAGCGAATAGCCATAGATGCACCACAACACGACAATGACCGAGAACACCATGAATACCTGCATCAGGATCGACAGCATGTTCTTCGAACGCACCAGACCGCCGTAGAACAGGGCAAGACCCGGCAGCGACATCATGATGACCAGAATAGTGGAAATGCCCATCCATGCGACATCGCCCTTGTTCGGCGCCGGCGCTGCAGGCGCCGTTGCAGGTGCGGCTTCAGTCGCTGCGGCCGGCGCAGCAACTGCGGCGGGCGCCGTCACGAC
>DATMTZ010000155.1:0-2306 GCA_035563975.1 Oxalicibacterium sp.
CCGGCAGTTGAACACGCCAAAGGCGTCCGCCAACCATCACAACGGAGCAAGCCATGCACAATAAACGCATCAACCTGAATCACCGCCACATCGCCGCCGCACTCATCCTTGCGGGAGCACAGTTCGCCCTGCCTGGAGCTGCGCATGCACAGCAGGCGAGCGCCGCGCCGAGCGTCATCGCGACGGCAAATCAGGCGCCTGCCACGTTCAAGTCCATCAAGCAGATCGATGCCGGCGTGCTGAATGTCGGCTATGTCGACGAAGGCCCGACCGACGGCCCCGTCGTCATACTGCTGCACGGCTGGCCGTATGACATCCACAGCTTCATCGACGTCGTACCCATGCTGACCCATGCAGGTTACCGGGTGATCGTGCCGTATGCGCGCGGCTATGGCAGCACGCGTTTTATCGATGCAAAGACGCCGCGCAACGCCGAGCCAGCCGCGCTTGCCTCGGACGTCATTGCGCTGATGGATGCATTGAAGGTCGACAAGGCTATTCTCGCCGGCTATGACTGGGGTGCGCGCAGCGCCGATATCGTCGCCGCACTGTGGCCGGAGCGCGTCAAGGGATTGGTCTCGGTCAGCGGTTACCTGATCGGCAGCCAGGAGTCGGGCAAGCAGCCGCTGCCGCCGAGCGCCGAGCTGCAATGGTGGTACCAGTTCTATTTCGCCACCGAGCGCGGCCGCGCCGGTTACGAAAAGAATCATCATGACTTCGCCAAACTGATCTGGCGGCTCGCTTCGCCACAATGGCAATTCGACGATGCCACCTATGAACGCAGCGCCGCCGCGCTGGAAAACCCGGACCAGGTCGCCATCACGATCCATAACTACCGCTGGCGTCTCGGCCTGGAAAAAGGCGAAGCCAGGTACGACGCACTGGAAGCGCGCCTGGCTACCTTCCCTGCCATCACGGTACCGACGATCACGATGGAAGGCGACGCCAACGGCGCACCGCATCCGGAGCCGGCGGCCTATGCAAAGCGCTTCACCGGCAAGTACAAGCACGAGCTCATCACGGGCGGCATTGGCCACAACCTGCCGCAGGAAGCCCCGCGCGCTTTCGCCAACGCCGTCATCGAAGTCGACCACCTCTGATTATGTCTGAAGCGGCGTCCGCCATGAGGACGCGGCACATCTATCGCACCAACCACAACTGAAAGGAAAACATCATGAGCCAGATCGAAAAAGTTCTCTACACCGGCAAGACCCATACCACTGGAGGCCGCGACGGCGCCGCGCAAAGTACCGACGGCCGTCTCGACATCAAACTGTCGCCGCCTGGCAGCCATGGCGCCGGCACCAATCCCGAACAGCTGTTCGCCGCCGGCTGGTCCGCCTGCTTCATCGGCGCCATGGGACGCGCCGCACAGGAAAGGAAAGTCAGCGTGCCGGCCGATGTCGCAGTCGATGCCGAAGTCGACCTCGGCACCGGAACCGGCGGCTTCTTCCTGGAGGCGCGCTTGAACGTCAGCCTCCCCGGCCTGCCGCGCGATATCGCGCAGGAGCTGATCGAAGCCGCGCACCAGATCTGTCCGTATTCGAAGATGACCCGCGGAAATATCGACGTGAGCATCTCCCTCGCGTAAGCCGTCACCTATAACCGCAAGGAATCGCCATGAATGCGAAAAAATTATTGACCACCGTTACTGCCTCCGTGGCCTTTGCGGCGGCCGTGCCGCAAGCGCATGCCGCAGCATCGATCACCTCAACCGCCAGTGCCGCACACAAACCCACCATCGTGCTGATACACGGAGCATTCGCCGACTCCAGCAGCTGGAACGGTGTGGCGAAGCAACTCACCGCGAAGGGTTACCCGGTGCTCGGCATCGCCAATCCGCTGCGCGGTGTCGCCAGCGACGCGCAATACGCCGCCAACGTCATCGATGCCGTCCAGGGTCCGCTCGTTCTGGTCGGCCACTCCTACGGCGGCATGGTCATTTCCAAGGCAGCAGAGGGTAATGCCGATGTGAAGGCGCTGGTCTATGTCGCAGCCTTCGCACCGGAACAAGGCGAGACCGTTGCTGGTTTGGCAGGCAAATTCCCAGGCAGCACCTTGGGCGATGCGCTTGCCGATCCGGTGACGCTGGCCGACGGCGGCAAGGATCTCTACATCCGCCAGGACCGGTTCCCGCAACAGTTCGCGGCCGACGTGGCACCGCCACAGGCCGCATTGATGGCGATCGGCCAGCGTCCGGTGACCGCGGCCGCACTCAATGAGCCGGCGACCGGATCGGCCTGGAAGCAGCTGCCGTCCTACTTCGTATACGGCACTGCCGACAAGAATATCCCGCCCGAAGCGAT
>DATMTZ010000156.1:0-2500 GCA_035563975.1 Oxalicibacterium sp.
ACGAGCAGGGACAGATAATCGAGCAAACGCTCGACCGCCGCATCGCTCAAGGACAGCGAAAGCGCGGCGATGCCGTCGGCGAGCATGGCGCGCAACCCGTTGCGGTCGAGTCCTTTCATGCAGCCGCTTCGGACGATGGCGCCGCGCTGAAATCCTTGAAACCGCCCTTCTTCAAATGCACCAGCAGCAGCGAAATCGCCGCCGGCGTGACGCCGGAAATGCGCGATGCCTGGCCCAGCGTTTCTGGCTTGTGCTTGCACAATTTCTGCCGTACCTCGATCGACAGGCCCTTTACCTCCATATAGTCGAACTCTGCCGGCAGCCTCAGATTTTCATAGTGATCGTGCCGTTCGACTTCCTTGGCCTGGCGATCGATGTAGCCGGCGTATTTCAACTGGATTTCCACTTGCTCGCGCACCGCATTGTCAATTACGCCGGGACCGGCCAGATCCTGTCCTTCAACACCCTTCAAGCTCATCAGCAACTGATAGTCTATACCAGGTCGCCGCAGTAAGTCAGCGAGCGCATACTCACGCTCTATCCCTTTGCCCAACACGCGCTCAGCTTCCGCTTGCGCAAGGATACGCGGGTTCACCCAGGTCGAGCGCAGTCGCTCCAGTTCGCGCGCAACGGCTTCCCTCTTCGCGTCGAACGCCACCCACTGTGCGTCGCCGACGCAGCCGAGTTCACGGCCGATTTCGGTCAACCGCATGTCTGCATTGTCTTCACGCAAACTCAGGCGATATTCCGCGCGGCTGGTGAACATGCGATATGGTTCCTGCACACCTTTCGTGATGAGGTCGTCGACCAGCACGCCTAAATAAGCCTGATCTCGGCGCGGCGTCCATGCTTCACGGCCTTGTGTTTTCAAGGCGGCATTGATGCCGGCCAGCATGCCCTGCGCCGCCGCCTCTTCATAACCGGTCGTGCCATTGATCTGGCCAGCGAAAAACAAGCCATGGATTACCTTGGTTTCCAGCGATGCCTTCAGGCCGCGCGGGTCGAAATAGTCATATTCGATGGCGTAACCCGGCCGCAGGATATGCGCGTTTTCCAAGCCGCGCATCGACCGCACCAGTGACAGTTGCACGTCGAACGGCAGACTGGTCGATATGCCATTTGGATAAAACTCGTTTGTCGTCAGTCCTTCCGGTTCCAGGAAGATCTGGTGCGATTCCTTGCTGGCGAATCGGTGAATTTTGTCCTCGATGGATGGGCAATACCGGGGGCCCACGCCTTCGATTACGCCGGTATACATCGGGCTGCGATCCAGGCCGCTACGAATAATGTCGTGTGTCTGCGCATTTGTATGGGTAATCCAGCACGGCAGCTGGCGCGGATGCATCGCCGCCGTACCCATCACCGAAAACACGGGCACCGGATCCAGATCACCGGGCTGTTCTTCCATCACTGAAAAATCGATGCTGCGGCCATCAATACGCGGCGGCGTGCCAGTTTTCAAACGGCCCTGCGGCAGCTTCAATTCCTTCAGGCGGGCCGACAATGAAACGGCCGGCGGATCGCCGGCGCGTCCTGCCGAATAGTTGTTCAAGCCGACATGGATTTTTCCGTCGAGGAAGGTCCCTGCGGTCAATACAACCGCGCGTGCGCGAAAGCGGATGCCGACCTGCGTGACAGCGCCAACCACGCGATCGCCTTCCACCATCAGATCATCCACTGCCTGCTGAAACAACCACAGATTCGGCTGATTCTCCAGACGCGAACGGATCGCCTGTTTGTAGAGAATGCGGTCGGCTTGCGCCCGTGTTGCGCGCACGGCCGGACCCTTCGAAGAATTAAGAATTCGGAACTGGATACCCGCTTCATCGGTAGCGATCGCCATCGCACCACCCATGGCATCCACTTCCTTTACCAGGTGCCCCTTCCCTATTCCGCCAATCGAAGGGTTGCAGGACATCTGCCCCAGCGTTTCGATGTTATGCGTCAGCAGCAGCGTCTTCTGGCCCATGCGAGCAGAAGCGAGAGCAGCCTCCGTTCCGGCATGGCCACCGCCAACAACAATGACGTCAAATTCAGTGGGGAAAATCATGAGGCACCGCGACACACATTTGCACTAGGAGGCGAGATTATAAGTCTTTTTGATGTCGAGCCATCGACAGACTTGTTTCACGTGGAACACTACAACAGGAAAGCGTCGTATCCCGTCTTAACGATCAACAAGGTAACAACAAGTAGAAATATTTTTCGAACAAAAAGACTTCCATGACGCAATGCCAGCCTCATGCCAACCAAAGACCCGCAGATATTACAGACAGCCATCGCAATGCCCAGTTGCCACAACAGGTGGCCGCTGAACCCAAACCACAACAGGGCCGCCAGATTGCACGCAACATTGACGATCTTTGCTGTCGTCGACGCATGCAGGAAATCGAAATCAAAACAACGCACAAAGGCAAACACCAGGAAGCTGCCGGTACCCGGTCCGAAGAACCCGTCATAGAAGCCTATGCTCGCACCAACAAGCATTGCCAGCACAATC
>DATMTZ010000157.1:0-2015 GCA_035563975.1 Oxalicibacterium sp.
CTGCGAGCTGACCGAGACGTATTCGCCGGCGGCCATCGACATGGCGCCGGCCACCAGGCCGGCGACGCCGGAGACGACGATGGCGCCATGATCGATACCGGAGCTCGCCACACCGGTGAGGATCGAGGCGACGGAGACGACGCCGTCATTGGCGCCCAGCACGGCGGCGCGCAGCCAGCCGATGCGATCGTTGCGATGGCGTTCCGGATGGCGGCTTCTGCTTGGCATGGAGAATTCCGTTTTCGTGTCGCGACGGCTTTACTGTAGCATCCGAAAGCGCCTGCGCACCCGGCGAGACGCAAGGGGGAACGCGGCAAGGAAGGCGCAGTCGAACCGGCTTGCAAGGATGGAAGCCCAACCATAACGAGAAGAAATATCGACGAGATGCGCATGCGCAAATGGCAAAGGTGGACGCTGTGGGGAGTGGCCGGGCTGGCGCTGCTGCTGATTGCCGCATCGCTCGCGTTGCATGCGCTGGTGGACGAGGCGCGCCTGAAGGCGATCGCGCATGACAAGGTGCAGCAGACCTGGGGCCGCGATCTTCAGGTGCAAAGCCTGCACTGGCAGTTGCTGCCGTCGCCGCGCCTGTCTGCGAGCGGCGTGACCGTCTCCAACGCGACGTGGGCGCAGGACAGGCATTTCCTTGAAATCGACGATGTCCGCGCGCGGCTGGCGCTGTGGCCGCTGCTGGCCGGAAAGGTCGTGATCCGGCGTCTCGATTTCCAGGGGCTGAAGGTGAATATCGAAACCGATACAAACGGCCGCCGCAACTGGGATCTGCCGCAGACTGCCAACGACGACAGCGAGACACGGCGCCTGCCGCAGACCTTGCAGCAGGTCGGTCTCACCGACTTGCGCGTGGCCGACGGCCGCGTCGTATATCGCGACGGTACGCAAAAGCCTGTTGCCTGGCAGGTGACAAAGCTGGCGGCGGAAGGCGACCGCGGATTGCGCAACGTGTCCTTCGACGTCCGGCTGGCGCGGGACGGGCACCCGCTGCAATTCGCGGGCACGTTCGATCAGCTGTCGCGCATCGGTGCGGAAGGCGCCCACACCAAGGGGTCCGTGTCGCTGCATTCGGGCGAGGCCAATGCCACGCTTGAAGGTACGTTTCCACTGACAGGGCATCCGCGGCAATTCGATGTTCGCGTTGCGGTCGATGCGCAGTCATTGAAGGAAATGTTCGGCTTCTTCGCCATCGACCGCGGCCTGCCGGCGGCATTCAAGGCCAGCGCGCAGTTGCGCGGCACCGAGCAAGGCGTCACCGTCAGCGATGCGCAACTGCAGCTCGGCAAGATGCATGCAAGCGGCAGCGGGCAATGGCAGCGCGGCGCCAGGCCAAGCTTCGACGTGCATCTGCGCGCCGACCATGTCGACATGGAGCAGACCCCGCTCGACGCCGGCATGCCGCCGCTGCCTCCCAAGCCGGCCGGTGAACTGTTCCACGACAAGCCTTTGCCATGGCCTTTGCTGGCTGCACTGGACGGCATGCAGGGCAAGGCCGATGTGCGGATCGCTGCGCTGGTGCTGCGTTCCGATGTCGTCGTCAGCGACGCGGCTGCCGAGCTGCGCTTCGATGGCGACCGCATGACGGTTTCGCGCTTCGGCGGGAAATTACTGGGCGGCAGTGTCGATGGCGATGCCGTATTCGAGGCGAAGCGACAAGCGGTGCAATTAAACCTTCGTCTGCACGATACGCAGCTCGGCGCTTGGTTCAAGGAAAGCGGCAAGAAGATCGATATGAGCGGCGGCGCGATGCAGGTCGATACGCAGTTGACGACGCGCGGCGCCTCGATGAAGGAATTGGCGGCCGGCATCAGCGGACCGATGAACATCCGTATCGGCCCTGCGAAGATCCTGTCGGAAAAGGCCGGGCGTGCCGAGTTCTGGATGAACGGCCTGTTTTCCGCGCGCGATGCCGACCACATCGACCTCAGTTGCGCCAGCCTGCGCCTGCCGTTCCAGTCGGGCATTGCGCGCGGCGACGGCATTGCCGGCGCGCGCAGCGAAGCGAG
>DATMTZ010000158.1:0-6035 GCA_035563975.1 Oxalicibacterium sp.
AAGCTTTAAATTACAAATATCTTGCCGCAATTCGCATATAATTGCGGCCATCTTACATTCCACCTTCGAGGATTCACATGGATTTACGCAAGCTCAAGACATTGATCGATCTGGTCGCCGAATCGGATATCGCCGAACTGGAAGTGACTGAAGGCGAAAGCAAGGTCCGCATCGTCAAATCCTCGGCGGCACCGCAAAATCAGGTCGTCATGATGCCGCAGGCTGCACCGCAATACAGCGCCGCGCCCGCTGAGGCGCCGGCGGCTCCAGCCGCAGCAGCCATCAGTGCCCCGGCGGAAATCGTTGGCCACGTCGTGAAATCGCCGATGGTCGGCACCTTCTATCGCGCCTCGGCGCCGGGCTCACCCTCCTTTGTCGAGGTCGGTTCTTCGGTCAAGGAAGGCGATACGCTGTGCATCATCGAGGCGATGAAGCTGTTGAACGAGATCGATGCCGATGCAACCGGCGTCATCAAGGAAATTCTGGTTGAAAATGGCCAGCCGGTCGAATTCGGCCAGCCGCTATTCGTGATCGGCTGATCGGCTCACCGCTCTATTTATAAGACGACGGGTTCCGGTCGGCCCTATCGGCCATTTGATTCATCCTCGTAACGACGAGCCATATTCCCACTATGTTTGAAAAAATCCTTATCGCCAACCGCGGCGAAATTGCCCTGCGTATCCAGCGGGCGTGCCGCGAAATGGGCATCAAGACGGTTGTCGTGCATTCCGAGGCCGATCGCGAAGCGAAGTACGTAAAGCTGGCAGATGAATCCGTCTGTATCGGCCCCGCGCCATCCACGCTGAGCTACCTCAACATGCCGGCCATCATCAGCGCCGCGGAAGTGACCGACGCCGAGGCGATCCATCCTGGCTACGGCTTCCTGTCGGAGAATGCGGATTTCGCCGAGCGCGTCGAGAAATCAGGTTTTATCTTCATCGGTCCGCGTCCGGATTCGATCCGCATGATGGGCGACAAGGTCTCTGCCAAGCAGGCGATGATCAAGGCCGGCGTGCCCTGCGTGCCCGGCTCCGATGGCGCCCTGCCGGACAACCCGAAGGAAATCATCCAGATTGCGCGCGAGATCGGCTACCCGGTCATCATCAAGGCCGCCGGCGGCGGCGGCGGTCGCGGCATGCGCGTCGTGCATACCGAAGCGGCGCTGCTGAACGCGGTCACGATGACCAAGACCGAAGCCGGCACCGCATTCGGCAATCCGGAAGTCTATATGGAGAAGTTCCTGGAGAACCCACGCCACGTGGAAATCCAGATCCTGGCCGACGAGCATAAAAACGCGATCTGGCTCGGCGAACGCGACTGCTCGATGCAGCGCCGCCATCAGAAAGTGCTGGAAGAAGCGCCGGCACCGGGCATTCCGCGCAAGACCATCGAACGCATCGGCGAACGCTGCGCCGAAGCCTGCCGCAAGATGGGCTACCGCGGCGCCGGCACCTTCGAATTCCTGTACGAGAATGGCGAGTTCTACTTCATCGAGATGAATACGCGCGTGCAGGTCGAGCATCCGGTGACAGAAATGATCACCGGCATCGACATCGTGCAGGAGCAGATCCGCATCGCATCCGGCGAAAAGCTGCGCTATCGCCAGCGCGACGTGATCCTGAGCGGCCATGCGATCGAATGCCGTATCAACGCCGAAGATCCGTTCAAGTTCATCCCGTCTCCGGGCAAGATCAATGCATGGCACGCGCCGGGTGGCCCAGGCATCCGCGTCGATTCGCATGCCTATGCCGGCTACTATGTGCCGCCGCACTACGATTCGATGGTCGGCAAGCTGATCGCCTACGGCGCAACGCGCGAGCAGGCGATCCGCCGCATGCAGATCGCCTTGTCGGAGATGGTGGTGGAAGGCATTTCGACCAATATTCCGCTGCACCGTGAACTGATGGTGGATGCGCGCTTCCTCGAAGGCGGCACCAATATCCACTATCTGGAACACAAGCTCGCGGAAAAACCCGAGAACCCGTAAAGCCAATCATGCGTCAAAATCGGCATGCCCCCAAGTCGGCATGACGATGCGCCGTTGATCTCGATGCAGCGCCACGGCCTTATGCCACCGCTACACCTGCGGTATTAACAGAGGTATTCATGAGCTGGACTGAAATTGTCGTCGAAGTCGCGCGCAACCACGCGGAAGCCTTGTCCGATGCGCTGATCGACGCCGGTGCGCTTTCAGTTTCGGTCGAGGATGCGGATTTCGGCACTGATGCCGAGCAGCCGCTGTTTGGCGAACCGGGTATGGAACCAACCGAAACGGCGTGGGAACACAGTCGCGTCGTCGCATTGAGCGCAGAAGATTCCGACCAGGCAGCGATGGTGAAAGAAGCCGCGCAGGCCGTCGGACTTGACGCTGCAACGCTTGCCTACACGCTGCGACCGGTGGCCGAACAGGATTGGGTACGGCTGACACAATCGCAATTTGAACCGATGCATATCGGCCGCAATATCTGGGTCGTGCCGAGCTGGCACGATGCGCCCGATCCGCAGGCGCTGGTGCTGGAACTCGATCCCGGTCTGGCCTTCGGCACCGGCAGCCATCCGACCACGCGCCTGTGTATGGAATGGCTGGAGGCCCATCCGCCGGTTGGCGCGACGGTGCTCGACTACGGCTGCGGCTCCGGCATCCTGGCGATGGTGGCGAGCAAACTCGGCGCCGCCGACGTCATTGGTGTCGACATCGACCGCCAGGCCATCGAATCGGCGCAATTCAATGCTGTCCGCAATCATTGCGATATCGCGTATTACCTGCCCGACGATTTTGCGACTGTCGACCATACGCACGCCTTCGATGTCGTGGTCGCCAATATCCTGGCCAATCCATTGAAACTGATGGCGCCCATGCTGTCCGGTCGGGTCAAATCCGGCGGCCACCTGATTCTGTCCGGCGTACTGGCCACGCAGGCGGACGAAGTCATCGCTGCCTATTCGCCCTTCCTGCCGCTTGCGGTATGGGCCGAGCGCGAAGGCTGGGTGGCATTGGCCGGTACGCTCCCCTCTTCTTCCGCATCCCCGATCCTCCGATAGGCGAACGACATCATGGCGCTCGCAACGCAATGTCCTCACTGCCGCACGACGTTCCGCGTCGCACAGGATCAATTGAAGTTGCGTGCCGGACTGGTGCGTTGCGGCCATTGCAAGGAAATTTTCAACGGCATCGAACATTTACTGCCGCCGACGGCAAAACTGCAGCCTGCGGGCACGCAGCCTGTCGCACCGCCAACACCTGCGACAGATGCACCTCCGGTGACACCGCCTTCCGTTTCAGCAAGCGACACTGGCATCGAACCGCCGCCAGCCGCCGCTGAAGAAGAAAAAACGGACACTGAAACGCTCGCTGACCCGCCGGCGGACCGTCAGACCGAGACGGCGCAGGCATCCACCACGCTGCCTGACGCGTCGGCTCCCGTGCACGAAGAGCAGGAAGCCAACGCGGACCAGCCGCCTGCCACCGCCCGTGTCGATCCGCTACAGCGGATGACGCTCGTCGATTTCACGCACGAACTGCCCGATGACCTGGAGACCTATCCAGGCAAGATCTCCGATCAGGAACTGAGCCACGCGGAAGAAACGCCGGGCGATCAACCGGATGAATTGGAAGAGGCGATCCGGGATTTGCAGAACAAGCCCTGGCGCGGCAAGAAAAAATCAGTAAAACGAAAGAAGGCAGATCCGCTTGACGACGAAGAGCTGGAGGAAGAAGAGCCCGGCTTCCTCAAACGCGGCCGCCGCAAGCAGCGCCTCGGCCGCCGACTGCGCATCATCTATGGCTTTGGTTCGGTATTACTGTTGATCGCCGCTGTGCTGCAAGGCGCGTACAGCTTCCGCAACCAACTTGCCGGTTCTTTCCCGCAAACCAAGCCGGTGCTGACGCAATTCTGCGTGTTGGCCGGCTGCCGCATCGACCTGCCGGCGCAGATCGCCTCGGTATCGATCGAATCGAGCGAATTGCAAACGCTTGCGTCCGCAAAGAACAAGTTTGTACTTACTACGCTGCTGCGCAATTACAGCGGGACCGCGCAGGAATGGCCTTATATCGAACTGACGCTGAACGACGCCAGCGAAAAGCCGCTGCTGCGGCGCGTGTTCAAGCCGGCGGAGTATCTGCCGAATCGCGACGAAGCGCTTGCCGGCTTCCCTGCCGCCAGCGAACGCACAATCAGGATCAACTTTGCGCTGTCACAGGTCCAGGCCTCCGGCTATCGCGTGTATTTGTTCTACCCTTGACGCTGTCCGGCCGGCATGCCGTTCCATGTGCCGCAGTGTATGATGGCGGCCGATTCCTCTTTCCAAACTCGTTCAAACCATGACTTCCCTTATCTGCGGTTCGCTCGCCTTCGACACCATCATGTCCTTCGAAGGCCGTTTTTCCGAAGCGCTGCTGGCCGACCAGCTGCACAAGATCAATGTCGCGTTTCTTGTCCCGGGAATGCGCCGGGAATTCGGCGGGTGTGCCGGGAACATCGCCTACAACCTGAAGCTGCTTGGCGGCGATCCGCTGATCATGGCGACGCTGGGACAGGATGGCGGTCAGTATCGCGAGCGATTCGAACAGCTCGGCATGTCGCAGCGCTGTGTCAAGACCATCGCTGACGCTTACACCGCGCAGGCTTTCATTACGACTGATGCGGACGGCAACCAGATTACCGCGTTCCATCCGGGCGCCATGAGCTTTGCACACGAGAACAAGGTGGCGGATGCCGGCAAGGTAAAGTTAGCCATCGTCGCTCCTGACGGCCGCGACGGCATGCTGCAGCACGCGCAGCAATGCGTGGACGCCGGCATCCCGTTCATCTTCGACCCGGGCCAGGGCTTGCCGATGTTCAGCGGCGAAGAGCTGAAGCACTTCATCGAGCTGGCAACCTATGTCGCCGTCAACGACTATGAAGCAGAACTGCTGGTGGAACGTACCGGCATGTCACTGGGTGCAATCGCTGAACGCGTATCGGCACTGGTGGTGACACGCGGTGAACAAGGCGCCGAAAT
This sequence comes from Oxalicibacterium sp., assembly GCA_035563975.1. Classification (GTDB taxonomy): domain Bacteria; phylum Pseudomonadota; class Gammaproteobacteria; order Burkholderiales; family Burkholderiaceae_D; genus Oxalicibacterium. Next base: position 5,002 of record DATMTZ010000158.1, read on the forward strand.
TTTCGCCGGCAGCGAACACCTGGCGATTCCTTGCGTCAAGGTCGACCGCGTGGCCGACCCGACCGGTTGCGGCGATGCCTTCCGCGCCGGCATGCTGTATGGCCTCACCAACGGCATGGACTGGGCCACGACCGGCCGCCTTTCCAGCCTGATGGGGGCGATCAAGATTACGCATCAGGGGCCGCAAAACCACGTGCTGTCGCGCGCGGAAATCGACGACCGCTTCCAGCGGGCGTTCGGTTACCGCATCTGATCCGAAGGGGAAATGCGCCTGATCCCGCACGGGATCAGGTGCGGCGTCACAGCAACGAGCCGATGATCACATTGACGAGCTGAATCGCCACGCGCAGCAGGATCAGCGCCACCAACGGCGACAGATCGATGGTGCCAAACAGCGGCACCACGCGGCGCAAAGGCCGCATCAGCGGTTCGTTCAATGCACGCACGAAGGGCGCCAGCGGTGCATGCGGGTTGACCCAGCTGAAGATCACTTCGATGATCAGCAGGCCAATCAGGCCGTACAGCGCCCATACGCAGACGCGCAATACCGCGAGCAGAAAAACCGCTTTCGGCAGGAACAAGCCGGTGCTCCACATTTCGATTGCCGTCGCCAGCAAGGCAACCAGCAACGCACCGATCAGGCTGGCCCAATCATATCCCCCTGTGCCGGGCAGAATCCTGCGCAGGGGGCGCACCAGCCAATCCGTCAGCTGATAAATGAACTGCGCAATTTCCAGCGGCGGGCGCACCCTCACCGCCTGCACCCAGAAACGGAGCAACAACGCTCCCGCCAGTACGACGGCTATGGCATCCACGATCAGCATCACGATATCCTGCACAACAACTCCTTTCGCCCAATAAAAAACCGCTGTACGACTGACGCCGCACAGCGGATTGTGCCTGAAGTCAATCAGGCGTCCAAGCGAACCTGGATTATGGACGCGAGCCCGTCGGGAACGGCCATGCCGCTGCCGGGTTCAGGACGGTCTTAACTGCAGGTGCTGCAACAGCCGCTGGTTTGGCAGCAGGCTTTT
>DATMTZ010000159.1:0-3163 GCA_035563975.1 Oxalicibacterium sp.
ACCCATCTGCGCATAGTTGTAGTCGATCTTGTCGAACAGCGCGCAGCGCACCACTTCCAGGTACTTGATGTAATTGCCGTGCCACACAATCTGCATCGGATCGAGGTCGAAGAATTGCACCTGCATTTCGACTTCGGCCCACCAGCGGCTGGCTTGGGCTTTCCTACGCATACAAGCTCCACGCCTGCCCGCGTATACGCTGCAGCAGCACGCGCAGCTCGGGTTCCAGCCGTCGGTCTTCTGCCACCATTTCCACGTCGCGGCCGAGCGCTTCCATCATGCCGGCCAGCGGCGCATGCGGCGCGGCGTCCGGCTGCACGCGGCAACGCAGCGCCACACCCTGGCGCACGGTGATCAGCATGGCAGCCACCACCTGTTCGGTCAGTTCAAGCACGCGCAGGCAATCGCGCGCGGCGATCGTGCCCATGCTGACCTTGTCCTGGTTATGGCATTCGGTCGAACGCGAAAATACCGACGCCGGCATCGTCAGTTTCAGCGCTTCCGCCGTCCACGCCGACGCGCTGATCTGCAAGGCCTTCAAGCCGTGATTGATCGCCGCGCGCGGACCCTGCGCACCGGACAGGTTGGACGGCAGGCCGTTGTTGTAGCGGCTGTCGACCAGCAGGGCCATCTGGCGATCCAGCAGATCGGCCAGGTTGGCAACCGCGTTCTTCATGCCATCCATTGCAAACGCAATATGGCCGCCGTAGAAGTGGCCGCCGTGCAGCACGCGCTCGCCTTCCGCATCGATGATCGGGTTGTCGTTGGCGCTGTTCAATTCGTTTTCGATGAACTGGCGGAACATCGGCAGCGCATCGGCCAGCACGCCGATTACATGCGGCGCACAGCGGATCGAGTAACGGTCCTGCAGGCGCTTGCCGTTGCGCTCGCCCAGATCGCACGGCAGGTCCGAACGCAGCCAGGCGGCGAGCTGCTGCATGCCGCCGTGGGGCTTGACCGAGAACAGCGTTTCATCAAAATGATGCGCATTGCCGTCGAGCGCAAACGACGCCATCGCGGTGATGCGCGTGCACAGCCTGGTCAGGTATGCCGCACGATCGTAGGCCAGGCAGGCGAGCGCGGTCATCACGGCGGTGCCGTTCATGATCGCCAGGCCTTCCTTCGGCCGCAAGCGCAAGGGTGCGATGCCCGCTTCCTTCAACGCCTGCGCCGCCGGTATCTGTTCGCCATTGCGCCACACTTCGCGTTCGCCGCACAGCACGGCCGCGAGATACGACAGCGGCGTCAGGTCGCCGCTGGCGCCGACCGAGCCTTCCGACGGAATCAGCGGCAACAGATCGGCATCGAGCAGGCGCGCAATCTGCTCCAGCAATTCGACCGATACGCCGGAATATCCCTTGGACAGGGACGCCAGCCGCGCCGCCATCACCGCACGCGTCTGTGCCGGTGTCAGGTATTGCCCGAGACCGCAGCCGTGATAGGTGTACAGGTGATGCGGCAGGTCGGTCACCAGTTCCGGCGGTACCGTGACCGTGCAGGAATCGCCGTAGCCGGTGGTCACGCCGTAAATGATACCGTCCTCGCGCAGCAGGCGATCCAGGAAATCGGCTCCCCGCGCGATCGCCGCGCGGAATGCGGGGTCGGTCGACAGCAGCGCCTTGGCCCTGCCGTGCGCAATGTCGACCACGTCTTCGATCTGCAGGCGTCCCTGGTCGAACTGGACGGCGCGTTGCGTGGTTTTGATGTCAGCGGGATGCATCCTTGGTTTCCAATACAGGTAAATGCCAGAAATCGTAAAAGTTGAACCACTGCAGCGGCGCGCGCAGGCAATGATGCTGCAGGCGCGCCGCATAGTCGGCAGCCAGCGGGCGCAAGGCCTCGTCGCGGCCCCGGCGCGGGATGCGCACCGATTCGCGCAGCAGTTCGAAGTGCACCTCGGCGCGGCCGTCGCGCTGCACCGAAAACAGCAGATAGGTCGGACATTGCAGGATGCTCGCCAGCACGTAAGGGCCGATCGGGAATGCGGCCGGCGCGCCGAGAAAATCCGCTGTCACGACACGCGGATGCGGCGCCACCGGCACGCGGTCGCCGGCGATCACGACGAACTCGCCGTCGGCAACCTTCTCGGACAGCAGCATGGCCGTGTGCGGCGTCATCTCGGTCACTTGCAGCAGGTTCAGGCCGCTGTCGGGATTGAGCGCCGCCAGCATCTGATTGAATGCGCGCGCATGCTTGGTATGCACCAGGATCGTCAGGCGCATGTTGCCGTGCTGCCGCGACAACACGCGACACAGTTCCAGGTTGCCCAGATGCGAACAGATCAGCAATGCGCCGCGCTTTTGCGCGATCAAACGGTCGATATCCGACGCGCCGTGGATCGTCACCTGGTCCGTCTTGAACAGGCCGCCCCACAGCAGCATTTTGTCGAGAATGCCTTCCGCAAAGGCGGCAAAATGACGCAGCACGCCGACGAAGCCGACCTTCACGTCGGCGAACTGCCGGGCGCGGCGCAGATAGTCGCGCGATGCGCGGCGCGGCACAGGCCTGGTCAGCACATACCACAGCAGCACCGGGTACAGCACCACCCGGAACGGCCAGCGGCCGAACAGGCGATAGACGCCGAACAGGAAGCGCATGCCGGCGACGAAGCTGACTTCGTTGATCTGCGCCCAGTGCCGCGCACTCATGGCGTCCGCCATTTTCTTGCCAGCAGACGCGGTGCCCGCCACAGCATGCCGAAGAACAGCACGGTGTGCATGCGCGTGATCAGCACGTTGTCCAGCCAAACGCGGAAATGCGATACGCCGTCGCTCGGATAAGAAACACGCGTTGGCAGGTTGATCACCTGCAACCCGTCCCAGAACAGCCGCACCAGGATATCGGTATCGAAATTCATGCGCGCGCCGATCTTCTGCCGCGACGCCAGCGCAATGACAGGGGCGACCGGATACACGCGGAAACCGCACATCGAATCCCGGATCTGCAGCGACAGCGTATTGATCCAGACCCACACGTGCGTGAGATAGCGGCCGTACAGCCGGATCGCCGGCACCGAATCATCGTAGACCGGATAGCCGCATATCACGGTGCCGGGATGCGCCGCGGCGGATGCCAGAAAGGTCGGGATATCGTCGGTGCAGTGCTGGCCGTCGGCATCGATCTGCAGCACATGGCTGTAGCCCTGCGCCGCTGCCTGTGCGAA
>DATMTZ010000160.1:0-2496 GCA_035563975.1 Oxalicibacterium sp.
AGCATGGAAGCCGAACTGGTGTCGATCGCCGGCATGTACCGCACCTTCGAGAACGGCTCGGAGCGCGCGCAGCAGGCGACGCAGATCCGGCTGGTGGGCGACCGCATCGACATGCTGCAGATCAAGGCGGCCGCATAGGCGAGCCGCATAACAATTCAATCTCTAAACGAAAGGGGCATCCTTTGGCAAAAATCATTGTTGTGACGTCCGGCAAGGGCGGCGTCGGCAAAACCACCTCGAGCGCGAGCTTTGCGTCCGGCCTCGCGCTGCGCGGCCACAAGACCGTCGTGATCGACTTCGACGTCGGCCTGCGCAACCTCGACCTGATCATGGGTTGCGAGCGCCGCGTGGTGTACGACCTGATCAACGTCATCAACAAGGAAGCCACGCTGAACCAGGCGCTGATCAAGGACAAGCACTGCGACAACCTGTTCGTGCTGCCGGCCTCGCAGACGCGCGACAAGGACGCCCTTTCCGAAGAAGGCGTCGAACGCGTGCTGAACGACCTGATCGCCATGGATTTCGAATACATCATCTGCGATTCGCCGGCCGGCATCGAGCACGGCGCGGTGATGGCATTGACCTTCGCCGACGAGGCGATCATCGTCACCAACCCGGAAGTTTCCTCGGTGCGCGATTCGGACCGCATCCTCGGCATCATTCAGGCCAAGTCGCGCCGCGCGCTGAACGGCGGCGAACCGGTCAAGGAGCATCTGCTGCTGACCCGCTACGTGCCGAAGCGCGTGGAAGCGGGCGAAATGCTGTCGTACACCGACGTGCAGGAAATCCTGCGCATTCCGCTGCTGGGCATCATTCCGGAATCGGAATCGGTGCTGCACGCGTCGAACTCCGGCAATCCGGCGATTCACATCGAAGGCAGCGAAGTATCGGAAGCCTACAAGGATGTCGTCGCGCGCTTCCTCGGCGAGGAAAAGCCGCTGCGCTTCACATCCTACGAAAAGCCGGGCCTGCTGCAACGCATTTTCGGAGGCAAGTAATATGTCGCTGCTCTCTTTTCTGTTCAACAAGGAAACGAAGTCTGCGAGCGCCGCCAAGGAACGCCTGCAGATCATCATCGCGCGCGAACGCAACGGCCGCGCCGGCCCCGATTTCCTGCCTGCGCTGCACCAGGAACTGATCGGCGTGATCTCGAAATACGTGAAGGTCAACCCGGAAGACATCAAGATTTCGCTGAACAGCCAGGGCAACCTGGAAGTGCTGGATGTGAATGTGGTGTTGCCGGAGGATATGTAAGCTGAACTGCGCGCATCGTTGATGTCAAACGATGCGCGCCCGGGCATTGTCCGATCACGAAGGAGCATCATGAAAACCAAAGCCGCAGTCGCCTGGAAAGCCGGTCAACCGCTGACCATCGAAGAAGTCGAACTCGGCGGCCCGCGCGCCGGCGAGGTGCTGGTCGAGATCAAGGCCACCGGCATTTGCCACACCGATTACTACACGCTGTCCGGCGCCGATCCGGAAGGCATCTTCCCTGCCATTCTCGGCCATGAAGGCGCGGGCGTGGTGGTCGACGTCGGCGCCGACGTGAAGAGCCTGAAGAAAGGCGACCACGTGATTCCGCTGTACACGCCGGAATGCCGCGAATGCAAGTTCTGCCTGTCGCAGAAGACCAACCTGTGCCAGAAGATTCGCAGCACGCAGGGCCGCGGCCTGATGCCGGATGCAACCAGCCGCTTCTCGCTCGACGGCAAGCCGATCTTCCACTACATGGGCACCTCGACCTTCTCGAATTACGCGGTGGTGCCGGAAATCGCGCTGGCAAAAATCCGCGAGGACGCACCCTTCGACAAGGTCTGCTACATCGGTTGCGGCGTGACGACCGGCGTCGGCGCCGTGCTGTTCACCGCGAAGGTGGAAGCCGGCGCCAACGTGGTCGTGTTCGGCCTGGGCGGCATCGGCCTGAACGTGATTCAGGCGGCGCGCATGGTCGGCGCCGACAAGATCATCGGCATCGATCTGAATCCGGAACGCGAAGCGATGGTGCGCAAGTTCGGCATGACGCACTTCATCAATCCGAAGAATGTCGAGAACGTGGTCGATGCGATCATCCAGCTGACCGACGGCGGCGCCGACTTCAGCTTCGAATGCATCGGCAACACGACCACGATGCGGCAGTCGCTGGAGTGCTGTCACAAGGGCTGGGGCCAGTCGATCATCATCGGCGTGGCTGCGGCCGGCGAAGAAATCAAGACGCGCCCGTTCCAGCTGGTCACCGGCCGCGTATGGAAAGGCTCAGCCTTCGGCGGCGCGCGCGGCCGCACCGACGTACCGAAGATCGTCGACTGGTACATGGAAGGCAAGCTGAACATCGACGACCTGATCACGCACACGCTGCCGCTGGAGCGGATCAACGAAGGTTTCGATTTGATGAAGAGCGGAGAGTCGATCCGCTCGGTCGTGATTTACTAAGGAATAAGTGGGGAAAGAAGTGGAAATCGTCAGTCAGCACAAATGCTTCAACGGCGTGCAGCGCTT
>DATMTZ010000161.1:0-3881 GCA_035563975.1 Oxalicibacterium sp.
GGCGATCGATCCGGCGCAGTGGAAAGAGGTCGCGCGCGAAGCCCATCATTCGGAAACCGGCGGCTTCGATTTCGCCTACATCACCTACGATCGCGTCAGTCCAGTCTGACCTTTTTCGTCACAGTACGGTCATACGCAACACCGGCAGCAAAATCTGCCGGCTTTTCCCACAAAAGCTTCGCATATCTGCGAAAATTCGCATCTTTCCTATTTTTGGCGCCGGGTATCGCGCCGTATTGCCCTTCCTTCTGGAGAGCTCATGAAATTCCGCTTCCCCATCGTCATCATCGATGAAGATTTCCGTTCCGAGAACACCTCCGGTCTCGGCATTCGCGCGCTCGCCGACGCCATGGAGAAGGAAGGCATGGAAGTGCTGGGCGTCACCAGCTACGGCGACCTGTCGCAGTTCGCACAGCAGCAGTCGCGCGCCTCGGCCTTCATCCTGTCGATCGACGATGAGGAGTTCGGCGGCGGCTCCTCGGAGGAAACGGATCACGCGCTGAAATCGCTGCGCGCCTTCGTCGAGGAAATCCGCCACAAGAACGCCGACATCCCGATCTACCTGTACGGCGAAACGCGCACCTCGCGCCACATCCCGAACGATATCCTGCGCGAGCTGCACGGCTTCATTCACATGTTCGAGGACACGCCGGAATTCGTCGCGCGCCACATCATCCGCGAAGCCAAGTCCTACATGGACGGCCTGTCGCCGCCCTTCTTCCGCGCGCTGGTGCATTACGCGCAGGACGGTTCGTATTCGTGGCACTGCCCGGGTCACTCGGGCGGCGTGGCCTTCCTGAAGTCGCCGATCGGCCAGATGTTCCACCAGTTCTTCGGCGAGAACATGCTGCGCGCCGACGTCTGCAACGCGGTGGAAGAGCTTGGCCAGCTGCTGGACCACACCGGCCCGGTTGCCGCCTCCGAACGCAATGCCGCGCGCATCTTCAATGCGGACCACTGCTACTTCGTGACCAACGGCACCTCGACCTCGAACAAGATGGTGTGGCACTCGACGGTGGCGCCGGGCGACATCGTCGTGGTCGACCGCAATTGTCACAAGTCGATCCTGCACTCGATCATCATGACCGGCGCAATCCCGGTGTTCCTGATGCCGACGCGCAATCACCTCGGCATCATCGGCCCGATTCCCTTGAGCGAATTCTCGATGGAGAACATCCGCAAGAAGATCGAAGCCAATCCGTTCGCACGCGAAGCGAAGAACAAGAAGCCGCGCATCCTGACCATCACACAATCGACCTACGACGGCGTGGTCTACAACGTCGAGACGCTGAAGAACATGCTGGACGGCGAGATCGACACGCTGCACTTCGACGAAGCCTGGCTGCCGCACGCTACCTTCCACGACTTCTACAAGGACATGCACGCGATCGGCAAGGATCGTCCGCGCGCGAAGGAATCGCTGATCTTCTCGACGCAATCGACGCACAAGCTGCTGGCCGGCCTGTCGCAGGCATCCCAGATCCTGGTGCGTGAATCGGAGAAGGTGAAACTCGATCAGGAGACCTTCAACGAAGCCTACCTGATGCATACCTCGACCTCGCCGCAGTATTCGATCATCGCCTCCTGCGACGTCGCCGCCGCGATGATGGAAGCGCCGGGCGGTACCGCGCTGGTCGAGGAAAGCATTCTGGAAGCGCTCGACTTCCGCCGCGCGATGAAGAAGGTTGCCGAGGAATGGGGCAAGGACTGGTGGTTCCAGGTGTGGGGTCCGAACCAGCTCGCCGACGAAGGCATCGGCTCACGCGAGGACTGGATGATCCATGCCGAAGACGACTGGCACGGCTTCGGCAATCTGGCGCCGGGCTTCAACATGCTGGACCCGATCAAGTCCACCATCGTCACGCCGGGCCTGTCGCTGGACGGCAAGTTCGGCGAGACCGGTATCCCGGCGTCGATCGTCACCAAGTACCTGGCCGAGCACGGCGTCATCGTCGAGAAGACCGGCCTGTACTCGTTCTTCATCATGTTCACCATCGGCATCACCAAGGGCCGCTGGAACACCATGCTGACCGCGCTGCAGCAGTTCAAGGACGACTACGACAAGAACCAGCCGATCTGGCGCATCCTGCCCGAGTTCGCTGCCGCGAATCCGCGCTACGAGCGCATCGGCCTGCGCGACCTGTGCCACATGATCCACGGCTTCTACAAGGCCTACGACGTTGCGCGCCTGACGACCGAGATGTATCTGTCCGACATGCAGCCGGCGATGAAACCGTCCGATGCGTTCTCGAAGATGGCGCACCGCGAGATCGAACGCGTCGCGATCGACGAACTGGAAGGCCGTGTGACCTCGATCCTGCTGACGCCTTACCCGCCGGGCATTCCGCTGTTGATTCCGGGCGAGCGCTTCAACAAGACCATCGTCGACTACCTGCGCTTCGCGCGCGACTTCAACGAGAAGTTCCCGGGTTTCGAGACCGATGTGCATGGTCTGGTGACGCGCGAGGTCGACGGCAAGCGCGGCTACTTCGTCGACTGCGTCAAACAGTAGGCGCATCACATGAAACCGCGCATCACAGTCCTCACACTCGGCGTCGATGATCTGGAGCGCGCGGTGCGCTTCTATCGCGACGGCCTCGGCCTGCAGACGCAGGGCATCGTCGGCACGGAATTTCCGCACGGCGCCGTCGCCTTCTTCGACCTGCAAGCCGGCCTGAAGCTGGCACTATGGCCGCGCGCCAGCATCGCGCACGACAGCGGCCTGAACGTTACGCCATCTTCACCGACCGAATGCACCATCGGCCATAACGTCGCATCGAAAGACGAAGTGGACACCGTCATGGCGCAGGCAAAAGCAGCTGGCGCCACCATCGTCAAAGCGGCACACGACACCTTCTGGGGTGGTTATGCAGCTTACCTCCAGGACCCGGATCATCATCTGTGGGAAGTAGTGTGGAATCCGCAGTTCGACATTGCAGATTGACTCTGCCGCAGCCGGAATCAAGACACGCGACGAAGCCCCGCGGGAATCGAACCGCGTTCAAGAGTTTTACAGCAGCTTCCATGAACATATCCTTCAAATGCGCGCTGGCACTGTTCGCCTTGATCGGCAACCACTGTGCTCATGCCGAGGACTGCAGCAGTCCTCCCACGCAAATTGCAATCAACGCCTGCGCACGGCAAGCGTATCAAGCAGCTGACAAGCAACTGAATCAGCTCTATGCACAGTATCGCGCGCGCCTCGATGACGGCCAACAGCAGAAGTTGAAGCAGGTACAGCGTGCCTGGATAAAATTTCGTGATCTCAGCTGCGATTTTGAAAGCTCGGCGGTGGAAGGCGGAAGCGCATACGCAATGGTGAGAAGCCAATGCCTCGCCGACAAGACCCGTGCTCGCGTGAAGGAATTGCAGCAGCTGGCATCGTGCCAGGAAGGCGATCTGCATTGTCCTTCCCCACAATAGAATTACGATTATTCACTGCCGAGGAGCGCAATATGAAGACGACAGCCCTGCTTCTGCTGGCTTGCGCCATTTCCTTGCCGGCGCGCGCCGCCGACAACGAACATATCGTCAAGACCGCAACCTATCCGCCCACTCAAGCCGCCATCGTCGTGGCGGAAGGCGATCTGGAGCCGCGCAGCATCGGCAGCTACAGCATTCGCGTGTACGACAAGAACGATCCCGCTTTCCCCTACGATCGCTTTGCCGCCGGCCTGATCCGGCCACGCGACGGCACGATCGAATCCCTCCGCGTTGCAGACATCGACGGCGACGGCACGCCGGAAATCGTTGTCGTCCTGCGTTCGAGCGGAAGCGGCGGCTATCAATCCGCCGACGCCTTCCGGGTCGACGGCAAGTCCCTGACCTTTGTGAGATCGGTTAGTGGTCTGGAAGCAAACGCGGATCCGGTACGCGCATTT
>DATMTZ010000162.1:0-1995 GCA_035563975.1 Oxalicibacterium sp.
ATCCGTACGGAAATGAACGCCTAAAATACGAATCCCCACCACATTTTCTTGCATCTTCTTGCAAAAAGGTACTAACTTGAATACTTTACACCATTTCAGTCGTTATCTTGCAATTTTGGCTACCGGCCTGGCAATCGCTTCCGGTGCAGCGCACGCGGCGGTCGAACCGCTGCCGATGTCGAACACCTCGATCAAGCTGAAGGCGATCAATCTGTCCGGTGCCGAGTACAGCTCGAGCCAGATCAGCGCGCTGGTGAACGTCAAATACACGTATCCGAACAATGCAGAAATCGACTATTACAAGAGCAAGGGTTTTACGGCGATCCGCCTGCCTTTCTCCGGCCCGCGTCTGCAGCCAGTCAACAACGGCGAATTGAACGGCGCTGAGCTGGCGCGCATCCGCGCCGTGGTCGACTACGCTGCCAGCAAGCAGATGTATGTGATTCTCGATCCGCATGACTACGGCTCGAAATACGACTCGACCAGCAAGAGCATGAAACTGATCGGCACCAAGACCGGCCTGCCGACCTCGCAGCTGGGCAATTTCTGGAAGCGCCTGGCCCTGGCGTTTCGTTCCGACCCGAACGTGATCTTCGGCATCATGAATGAACCGCATTCGCAAACGGCAGCTGAATGGAAAGCCGCAGCGGACTACGCGATCTACGGTATTCGCAAGGCTGGCGCCAAACAGCTGATCCTGATTCCGGGCACCAACTGGACCGCGGCATGGGCGTGGGAAAAGAGCGGCAATGCGGCGCAGTGGGCCGGTTATACCAGCGGCGGCCAGATTGCATTTGAAGTGCATCAGTACCTGGACTCCGATTCGTCCGGCACGCACAGCAGCTGCTCCACCGGCAAGACAGCGCGTGCGCTGGACAACATCTCCGCTTGGGCACGTGCCAACAAGGTCAAGTTGTTCCTCGGCGAAACCGGCTGGGCGCAGAACGCCACTTGCCTGGCGGAAGGCGAAGCAATGACCAAATACATCGGTGCCAACCGCGATGTCTGGATGGGCCTGGCCTACTGGTCGGGCGGCAAATGGGTATCGCAGAGCTACATGTTCATGCTGACTCCGTCCAACCTGGCAGCACCGGTCGACAAGCCGCAGATGAAGGCCATTGTCGAGAACTTCTAAATCGAGTCTCCTTAGCGGTAGTGCGCGTGGGCCAACCTTCGGGTTGGCCCTTTTTCATTGGGGCGCGCGAAAACCAAGACTTGCGCAAGCGCGGTCAGGCCGCCGCCGCGTCCTGCAGGCGACCCAGCGTCGGCAGCAGGTCGCTCGGATCGGGGCGGCGCGTGTAGTCCGGATTGGCTTCGGCATAAGCGATCACGCTGCGGGTATCGATCACGAATCGCGCCGGCATGGGCAACGTCCAGCTGTCGTCGCCGTTGACGAAAGAAGGCCGCCGTCACAGCAGCGTGTGCATCCGCCCATATTTATGGGATGGCGCTTTTTCGCGGTAATGACTATATTCGCCGCCTGTTTTCGCTGCGCGTCCGAAAGGAGGGCGTCAAGCAAAAAAGGGGCACGTTCGTCTGCGAATTTTCCCTCTTCTGCCGGACTGAAGCGGCAATCGGTTGCAGAAGCAACATGACACAATTCCTTGTTTGCCCAAGCCTTGGGGCTTATCTATAATTGACTCCGATTTTGCAGAGCCGGACGTTATTGTTATTGCATCGGCGCAGCCGCTTTATTTTGACCTCAGGGAAACGAGACAATGCAGGCAGATGGGGTCAGTTTTTCTCTCGCCGATTACGCGGCGTGGGCGCCGGGTCTGGATACTCCTCAGGCGTGGGCCGCATGGGCTGAAACGCCGCATCCCATTACAGGCAGCGATGAACCGAAGGTGTCGCAGATGCCGCCGATGCTGCGTCGGCGCGCCGGCTTCCTTGGCCGGATGGCACTGGAAGTCGCCTATCGTTGCATCAATGGGCAAAGTGATATTCCCGTCGTGTTCTGCTCGCGTCACGGCGAAGTTGCGCGCGCCGTCGAAC
>DATMTZ010000163.1:0-3718 GCA_035563975.1 Oxalicibacterium sp.
ATGCGCTGGCGGCGCGCGCGACGGAGCTGATCGTGCTCGGCAAGAAATTCGACCAGGTCGTGCTCGGCGCATCGCAGGAGAAAGGCACCTGGCAGGTCAATATCGATTCGGCGCAGGCGGCCGGCTATCTCACATGGATACAGTCGTCTTCCGGCCGCGGCTTGGGCAAGGTCACGGCGCGGCTGGCTTCGCTGATCGTGCCGCGCACGGTGACGTCCGACGTCAAGGAGCTGATGAATACGAAGGATGCGGCCACCGAGATGCCGGCGCTCGATATCGTCGCCGAGCAATTCCAGCTGTTCGACAAGAAACTGGGGCGGCTCGACCTGACCGCGCATTACGTGCGCGCCGCCGCCGGGCGTGAATGGCGCATCCGCAACCTCTCGCTGATCAATCCGGACGCTACCTTCTCCGCCAGCGGCAACTGGCTGACCGGCAGCAACGGCAGCACCACGAACCTGAACTACAACCTGACCATCGCCGACGCCGGGCACCTGCTGGAACGCTTCGGTTATGCCGGCGTGCTGCGCGGCGGTAAAGGCAAGATGGATGGCTCGCTGCGCTGGCAGGGCGCGCCGTTTTCCTTCGACGAACCAAGCCTGTCGGGCAGCATCAATCTCGACATGGAAAGCGGCCAGTTCCTGAAGGTGGAGCCCGGCGCGGCCAAGCTGCTGGGCGTGCTCAGCTTGCAGTCGCTGCCGCGCCGGCTGACGCTCGATTTCCGCGACGTGTTCTCGCAGGGATTCGCTTTTGACAGCGTGACCGGCAACGCCAGCATCGAGAACGGCATCGCCACCACCGACAACTTCAAGATGCGTGGCGTCAATGCCGCGGTGCTGATGGATGGCAAGGTCGATATCGACAAGGAAACGCAGGATCTGCGCGTGGTCGTGATTCCGGAAATCAACGCCGGCGCCGCGTCGGTCGTGTATGGCCTGGCCATCAATCCGGTGATCGGCGTCGGCACCTTCCTCGCGCAATTGCTGCTGCGCGCGCCGCTCGCGCAAGCCTTTACATTTGAATATACGATTACCGGACCGTGGGGCGATCCGAACGTCACCAAGATCGATCGCAAGAACAAACCGACAGTGCCGCCGGCCTCGCATGCCGGGCGTGCCGTCACGGAGAGTTGATCATGCAAGCATCGACGGCGCGCGTCGCCGCCATCCAGATGGTCTCGACCCCGTCGGTCGAGGAAAACATTGCGGTCGCCCGTATGCGCATCGCCGAAGCTGCCGGCCAGGGCGCGCAGCTGGTGCTGCTGCCCGAGTACTGGCCGACCATGGGCATGCACGAGCGCGACAAACTCGCACTGGCGGAGCGTATCGATGCGGGGCCGATCCAGTCCTTCATGTCGGCGATCGCGCGCGAACACAAGCTGTGGCTGATCGGCGGCACGCTGCCGCTGGCGACGCCGGATGAAGACAAGGTGTGGAACGCGACGCTGGTGTACGGCCCGGACGGCCAGCGCGTGGCGCGCTACGACAAGGTGCACTTGTTCAATTTCAGCCGCGGCGCGGAGTCCTACGACGAGGCGCGCACCATCGCATCGGGCGCGGAAGTGCAGACTTTCGATGCGCCGTTCGGCCGGGTCGGCCTGTCCGTGTGCTACGACCTGCGTTTTCCCGAGCTGTACCGCGCGATGGGAGATTGCGCGCTGATCGTGGTGCCTGCCGCCTTCACCTGCACTACCGGGAAGGCGCACTGGGAAGTGCTGCTGCGCGCGCGTGCGATCGAAAACCAGTGCTATGTGCTGGCGGCCGCGCAGGGCGGCCAGCATGTGAACGGCCGCCAGACCTGGGGGCACAGCATGCTGATCGATCCCTGGGGCGAGATCAAGGATGCGCTCGACAGCGGCGAAGGCCTTGTGATCGGCGATATCGATCCTCATCATCTGTTGAGCATACGCACGAATCTTCCCGCGTTGAAACACCGCAGGCTGTAGCGCATCCGAAGCGCTCGCGCCGGATGTTCTACAATGCCTTATTCCAACAGCTCACCCACTTTCGCGCATGACGTGCGTGAATGACGACCACCATGACGCCATTTGAACCGAATATCGAATCGCTGAACATCGCGCGCAACCTCCTGCTGACGCCGTTCGGTCTGGACGAAGGCAAGCTGATCAAGACGTTGGGCACGATGTTCACGCATCGCGTCGATTACGCCGATCTCTATTTCCAGTTCACCAAGAGCGAAGGCTGGAGCCTGGAAGAAGGCATCGTCAAGACCGGCAGCTTCTCGATCGACCAGGGTGTCGGCGTGCGCGCGGTTTCCGGCGACAAGACGGCATTTTCGTATTCCGATGAAATTTCCGAACGCGCGCTGAACGAAGCGGCGATCGCGACGCGCACCATCGCGCGCCAGGGCGCCGGCAAGATCAAGGTCGCATCGGCGATCCAGACCGGCGGCAGCCGTGCGCTGTATTTTCCGCACGATCCGCTGATCTCGCTGGATGCGACGCAGAAGGTCAAGCTGCTGGAGCGCATCGAGCGTATCGCGCGCGCCAAGGATCCGCGCGTGGTGCAGGTGATGGCGGGCCTCGCCGGAGAATACGACGTGGTCCTGGTGGTGCGCAGCGACGGCGTGCTGGCGGCCGATATCCGTCCGCTGGTCCGCTTGTCTGTTACCGTCATCGCCGAACAAAACGGCCGCCGCGAAATGGGTACCAGCGGTGGCGGTGGGCGCTACAACTACGAATATTTCACCGACGCGCTGCTGGAAAAGTATGCGGATGAAGCGGTCGCATCGGCACTGGTCAATCTCGATGCGCGTCCGGCGCCGGCCGGACCGATGACCGTGGTGCTTGGCCCCGGCTGGCCGGGCGTACTGCTGCACGAAGCGATCGGCCACGGCCTCGAAGGCGACTTCAACCGCAAGGGATCGAGTACCTTCTCCGGCCGCATCGGCGAGCGCGTCGCGGCGAAAGGCGTAACCGTAGTCGACGACGGCACGCTGGCCGACCGCCGTGGTTCGCTGAACATCGACGATGAAGGCAATCCGACGCAGTGCACCACGCTGATCGAGGACGGCATTCTCAAGGGCTACATGCAGGACACGATGAACGCGCGCCTGATGGGCATGCCGGTGACCGGCAACGCGCGCCGTGAATCCTTCGCGCATTTGCCGATGCCGCGCATGACGAATACCTACATGCTCGGCGGCGACAAGGACCCGGACGAAATCCTGGCCTCGGTCAAGAACGGCTTGTACGCGGTGAATTTCGGCGGCGGCCAGGTCGACATCACGAACGGCAAGTTCGTGTTCTCGGCCAGCGAAGCCTACATGATCGAGAACGGCAAGATTACCTACCCGGTCAAGGGCGCCACGCTGATCGGCAACGGCCCGGACGTGCTGAACCGCGTCTCGATGATCGGCAACGACATGCGCCTGGACAGCGGCGTCGGCGTGTGCGGCAAGGAAGGCCAAAGCGTGCCGGTCGGTGTCGGCCAGCCGACGCTGCGCATTGACGGCGTCACCGTTGGCGGCACGGCTTAAGTCCGTCTCTGTTGCCAAGTTTTCCACGAAAAACTTGGCCAGGCTTGCCAAACCGACGCAATTACTGCACTATTGCTTTCAACCCACGTTTTTAGCTGCACGATCATGATGTTTTCGCGCTTCTTCTTTTATTTTTACTTTAGCTATCCCAGCCCAATGGCGGTGGAGAAGCGGTAAGCGCGCAGACTGAAAAAAGCTTAAACCGAATATCTGACAAAAC
>DATMTZ010000164.1:0-3649 GCA_035563975.1 Oxalicibacterium sp.
GTCGCCGCGCAGTTCCAGCGGCAGCATCACGTTTTCCAGCGCAGTCAAATGCCCGAGCAGCTGGAAGGACTGGAACACGAAGCCCAGCCTGGCCTTGCGCAATCCGGCGCGGCCATCTTCATCGAGCGCAAAGATATCGACGCCATCCAGCACCACGGTGCCGTCCGACGGCGTATCGAGTCCGGCCAGCAAGCCAAGCAAGGTCGATTTGCCCGAACCCGAGGCGCCGACCACGGCCAGCGTGCTGCCGGCTTGCACGGTAAAATCGACGCCATGCAGGATGGTGAGTTCGCCGCTTGCATCCGCGACACGTTTGGTGAGATTGCGCGCTTCAATTGCGAAAGACAGAGAGGATTCAGGCATGCCGTTTGATTTCAGGTTGACGCATCAGGTGGGAGCATTGTTCCGAATGAGCTTGCAGATGATGCTGACCTTGATGCTCGCCTCGTTCGCAATGAGCGCCTATTCTGCATCAAAAACCATCGTGGTGCTAGGCGACAGCCTCTCGGCCGAATACGGGCTTGAACGCGGCTGCGGCTGGGTCAGCCTGCTGCAAAAGCGACTAGAATCGGAACGCATCCGGGCTTCCATCGTCAATGCCAGCATCAGCGGTGAAACCACCAGCGGCGGCCGTGCGCGCCTGCCGGCCATACTCGACAAGCACCATCCCGAGATCGTCGTGATCGAGCTCGGCGCCAACGATGCTCTGCGCGGGCTGTCGCTCGCTGCCACGCGGGACAATCTGCGCGCGATGGCCGCCAGCGCGCAGAAAGCCGGTGCGCGCGTGCTGATCGTCGGCATGCAGATTCCACCCAACTACGGCGTCGACTATACGAAAAAATTTGCCGCAATCTTTCCGGAAGTGGCAAAGGAAAGCAAATCGGCGCTGGTGCCCTTCATGCTGGCTGGCGTGGTCGAACGTCCGGATTGGTTTCAGGCGGACCGCATCCATCCGACTGCCGACGCGCACCCGGTCATCCTGGACAATATCTGGCCGCAGCTGAAGCGGCAATTGACCGCGCGTTGATCGCGTCCCACCTGCCGGACGGGCAGCGATGCAGTGAGAATTCCTGCCCGCGCGCCGCTCTCCATATACACGGCAAATCATATAAAAAAAAGCCGCTCGATGAGCGGCTTTCTTGTTGCGCGATACGCGGCGATTTATTCGATCGAAGCCGGTTTCGGATTCAGCGGCTTGAGAATCTTCACCTTGGCCTTTTGCTTCAGGTATTCGATATACGCCAGTGTTTCCTGTTGCGCCAATGCAGCGGTGACTTGTTGCGCTTCGGCCTGGCGTTTTGCCTCGTCCACCTTGGCGGGCTGTTCGACCTTCACGACGCGCAGGACGCTATAGCCCTGGCTAGCCAGATCCGCACCGGCATACGCAGGCAGCTTGCTGGTATCCGCCTTCATCGCTGCCAGGAACACCGCCGGATTGACGCCGCTGCTCTTGGCGCGCGAAATCGTCTGCGCTGCACCGAAGCCGCTCGCGTTGTCCTTCTCCTTCAGGGCCGCGAGTTTCGCTTCGCCGGCCTTCTTCGCCAGCGCTGCCGCTTCCTGCCGCACCAGTTGTTCGCGCACCATCGCCTTCACTTCATCGAAAGGCCGCTTGGCCGCCGGCTTGTAATCGACGACGCGGCCGGCAATCAAGGTGTTCGGTGCGATTTCCACTGCTTCCGTATTGCGCTTGTTTTTCAGCGCATCATTCGAGAACAGCGCATTCAGGAATTTCGGGTTGTTGTACGGCGCTTCCTTCGGCAAGGCCGTGTTCGGTTCGCGCGTCAGGTTGGCCGCGGTTTCGATCTTCAGCTGCAGCTTGTCGGCAACCGGCTTCAGGCTCTCGGATTGTTCGTACACCGTATTGCTGAACACGTCGGCCGCTTCGGAGTATTTCTTCGCGATGATCTGCTTGCGGATGTTCGCCGCGATCTCGTTCTTCACCTGTGCAAGCGGTTTGGTCGTCGCCGGCTTGATCGCTGTCACCTTGATGATGTGATAGCCGAATTCCGACTGCACAAGATCACTGATCTCGCCCTGCTTGAGCTTGAAAGCAGCGTCTTCAAAGGACTTGACCATCATGCCCTTGCCGAAGAAATCGAGATCGCCGCCGTGCGCTGCCGAACCCGGGTCGTCCGAATTTTCTTTGGCCAGTTTGGCGAACTGATCAGGATGCTGGCGCAAGGTGGCCAACAGCTTTTCCGCTTTTTCCTTGGCAGCCGCTTTTTCTGCATCGGTCGCATCCTTCTTTACCGCGATCAGGATGTGGCTGGCGCGGCGCTCTTCGTCGGTGCGGAAGTGGCTGATGTTCTGGTCGTAATACGACTTGATGTCGGCATCGCTGACATTGACCTGCGAGGCCAGCGCATCGGCATTCAGGATCACGTATTCTGCCTTGACCTGTTCCGGCACGTCGAACTGGCGGCTCTTTTCATAGAAGGACTTCAGCATGTCGTCGGTGACCTTGACCTGCGACACGTAATCCGCGGTCTTGAACAGCATCTGCTGCACCTGGCGTTCCTGTTCGCTGAGTTCGGACAGGCGTGTCGCGAGCGAACGCGGCGCAAAAGCGGTTGCCTGGATCGCGGCATTCACCTGCTGCACCGCCATGTCGTGGCGCAAGCGCACCTCGTACATTTCCGGCGTCATGCCCTGTGCGGCGAGCAGGCTCTTGTAGCGTTCATAGTCGAACTTGCCCTCGGCGTTGCGCAATGCGGGAAAACCCGCAATCGTCTGCTGCAGCATCTGGTTCGACACCGACAGTTTTTCGTGCTGCGCTTCAGCCGCCAATACGCGCTGCGCGATCAGGTTGTCGAGAATTTCCTGCTTGGCCTCTGGCGTATCGAACATCTTCGGATCGAACTGCCCGCCCAGCATCTGGCGGAAACGCTCCATCTGCTCGCGTTGCGCCGCGTCCCACTCCGGTTGCGTGATCTTGTGACCATCCACTTCCGCAACCGCGTCATCGCCATTGCTCATCCGCGTGTAGCTTTCGAGACCGAAGAAGGCGAACGAAGGGAAAATCAGCAACAGCAGCAGGAACTGCATCAGGCGGCGATGGGTGCGGATGAAATCAAGCATGGCTAACCAATCACGAAGAGTCGATCTATACGTCGGATATGAAAAAAGGCGAACTCTCGTTCGCCTTTTTGATTTTGGCGGAGTGGACGGGACTCGAACCCGCGACCCCCGGCGTGACAGGCCGGTATTCTAACCGACTGAACTACCACTCCATTACTGCTAACTATTCATTGCGATGTCTGGTTGCTGGTGGGTGCTGAGAGGCTCGAACTCCCGACCTACGCCTTGTAAGGGCGCCGCTCTACCAACTGAGCTAAGCACCCGCACTTTACTCCTGCAGGCTTCGCCTAACCGCAGCCAGACATTTCAGCGTTGTCACCACGCCGCAAAGAAACGAAATTTTACAGCATGTCGGTGCAATTTGCACCAAAAGTTTAGCGAGAGCGGCTTAGTTGACCGCGTCTTTCAGCGCCTTGCCTGGTTTGAACTTCGGCACTTTGGCTGCCTTGATCTTGATCTCTTCGCCGGTGCGAGGATTACGGCCGGTGCGAGCTGCGCGTTTGCCGACGGCAAAAGTGCCAAAGCCGACCAGCGTCAGGGTGCCGTTCTTTTTCAAAGTGGTGGTCACTGC
>DATMTZ010000165.1:0-2904 GCA_035563975.1 Oxalicibacterium sp.
ACGAGAGGCGGCATATGGCGAATCAAGATCGCAAGCATAACGCAGGAAACGCATCGCCCGCCGGCGACCCGCTGAATCCCGCTGCGCCGACGCGCAGAAATTTCCTCAAATCCCTTGGTGCAAGCGGCATTGCCGCCGCCAGCGGCAATGCCTTTGCGCAAGTCGCGGCGGACGCCTCGCGCAAAGCTGTCGATGCCAGCGCTGCCAGCGCTGCCGGCGCTGCGCATACCATCCGGCTCACCGTCAACGGCAAGCCGCATACGCTGCAGGTCGCGGCCAATGCCGTGCTGCTGGATGTCATGCGTGAGCAGCTGCAGCTGACCGGCACCAAGAAAGGCTGCGACCAGGGTCAATGCGGCGCCTGCACGCTGCACGTCAACGGTGTTGCGATCAATTCGTGCCTGTCGCTGGCCGTCATGCACGACGGCGACGAGATCACGACGATCGAAGGACTGGAACGCAACGGCGAACTGCATCCGGTACAGCAGGCGTTCTGGGAACACGATGCCTTCCAGTGCGGCTACTGCACGCCGGGCCAGATGATGAGCGCGGTGGCGATCCTGAAGGATCCGCACGTCGGCGCCGACGACGCCAGCGTGCGCGAAGCGATGAGCGGCAATATCTGCCGCTGCGGCGCCTACAAGAACATCCTGGCCGCAATCCAGTCGGCGCGCGGCAAGACGAAAGGAGCGGCCTGATGCGCAACTTCGAATATACGCGCGCCGGCGACGCCGAACAGGCGATCGCCTTCCATGCGCAATTGCCATCCGCCTTTCTGGCCGGCGGCACCAACCTGCTGGACATGATGAAGATCGACATCATGCGCCCGCAGCGCGTGGTGGACGTCAACAAGCTGCCGCTGAACCGCATCGAGGTGCTGGACGACGGCCGCGTGCGCATCGGTGCGCTGGTCAGCAACACCGCCCTCGCCCGCGATCCGCACATCGTCAAGCATTATCCGGTGCTGTCGCAGGCGCTGCTGTCGGGCGCCTCCACGCAACTGCGCAACAAGGCGACGACCGCCGGCAACGTGATGCAGCGCGTGCGCTGCGGCTATTTCCGCGACGGCGTGTCGCCCTGCAACAAGCGGGATCCCGGCAGCGGCTGTTCCGCGATCGATGGCTTCAACCGCAGCGTGCACGCGGTGCTCGGCACCAGTGACCAGTGCATCGCCTCGCATCCGTCCGACATGTGCGTGGCGATGGCCGCGATCGGCGCGCGCGTGCATGTGCAGGGCGCAAAAGGTGCGCGCGACATTGATTTCCTCGACTTTCACCTGTTGCCGGGCGATACGCCGTGGAAGGAGCACGCGCTGCAGCAGGATGAACTGATCACGCATGTCGTGCTCGATGCACCTGTAGCCGGCAGCAAGTCGGCCTACCTGAAGCTGCGCGACCGCGCGTCCTATCAGTTCGCGCTGGCGTCCTGCGCGGCCATCCTCGCAATCGACGGCGGCAGGATACGCGATGCACGGCTGGCGCTCGGCGGTGTCGGCACCAAGCCGTGGCGCGCAAAGCAGGCCGAAGCCTCGCTGATCGGCCAGGTGCCGGGTGACGCCGCATTCCGCCAGGCTGCGGCGCTGGCGCTGCAAGGCGCGCATCCCTACAAGCACAACGCGTACAAGATCCCGCTCGGACAGCAGGCCATCGTGCGCAACCTGAACACCCTGATCGCCTGACGCCGAGGAGAAAGCACATGAGCACAAACATCATCGGTGCCGGCCCGCGGCGCGTCGACGGGCGCCAGAAGGTCGCCGGCGACGCGATGTATGCGGCCGACCACCACCCGGCCGACATGGCCTACGCGTACGGCGTATTCAGCAGCATCGCGAGCGGCCGCATCACGCGCATCGACACCGATGCGGCGAGGAAGACGCCAGGCGTAATCGATGTCTTTCATCATGGACATTTCTCGCGCCTGTACCGCAACCCGAAGACGCAGTTCTCTCCGCAGGATGTCGCCAACGGCGTCAAGGTCGACGAAAGCCGGCTGCCGTTCGAGGATGACCGCGTGTATTACGCCGGCCAGTTCGTCGCGCTGGTGGTGGCCGACACCTTTGAACACGCGCGCGAAGCCGCATACAAGGTCAAGGTGGACTATGCGAAGGACAAGACGATCGCCAATGTCGCGCAAAGCCTGAAGGCAAAACCCGCGAAGGACACGCCGAAGAACTATCACCACGGCGATCCGGATGGCGCTTATGCCAAAGCCGCGCACCGCATCGACGCGGTCTACACGACGCCGATCGAAACGCACAATCCGATGGAAATGCACGCGACCACCGCACGCTGGAAGGATGGCGCGCTGCACCTGTACGAGGCGACGCAAGGCGTCGTCATCCATCGCAACACGCTGGCCCGCATCTTCGGGCTTTCACCCGATCGCGTCACCGTCGAAGCGCCCTTCATCGGCTCCGGCTTCGGCAGCAAGCTGTGGGCCTGGCCGCATTCGATCGCATGCTGCGCCGCATCGCGTGAAGTGGGCCGGCCGGTGCAGCTCGTGGTGCCGCGCAGCATGATGTTCACCACCACCGGCCACCGGCCCGAGACGCATCAGCACATCAAGCTGGCGACCGATGCCCGCGGCAAGCTCGTCTCCGTGCAGCATGATTCGATCAGCTCGACCTCGTTCACCGACACCTATGTGGAGAATTGCGGCGGCATGACGCAAGGCGGCTACAGCTGCCCCAACATGCGCGTCACGCACAAGACCGCGCAGGTCAACCAGGGCACGCCGACCTCGATGCGCGCGCCGGGCGCCGCGCCTGGCCTGTTCGCGCTGGAGTCTGCGATCGACGAAATGGCGATTGCGGCCGGCATGGACCCGCTGGCCTTTCGCCGACTCAATTTCGCCGGCTCGGACGAAAGCAAGCAGTTGCCGTGGTCCAGCAATCACCTGCTCGAT
>DATMTZ010000166.1:0-4465 GCA_035563975.1 Oxalicibacterium sp.
GGCTGAAGCAGCGATCCGCGAAACCGTTGAAGAAGCCGGCGCCAATATCCAGTTGCACGAACTCTTTTCATTGCTCAACGTGCCGCATGTGCATCAGGTACACATGTTCTATCGCGCCACGCTGCTGGATCTGAATTACAAGGCGGGCATTGAAAGCCTGGAGGTCCGCCTGTTCTCCGCCGATGAAATTCCGTGGGACGAGATCGCGTTTCAGACCGTCGGCCACACGCTGCGTTTTTTCCTGGAGGATCACGCGATGCGCAAGAACGGCGGCGCCTACCGCTTCCACACGCTCGACATTGTCAAGCCGCCGCAAGCACAGACCACCGCCTCCAGCTGAGATGGCAGCATGCGCCGGCATGCTGCCGGCACATTCTTCACCATGAAGTCTCATATTCCGGCGTTGCGCTGACATTGTGTATCGACAGATCGGCGCCGTTGAATT
The DNA here is from genome assembly GCA_035563975.1 of Oxalicibacterium sp. GTDB lineage: Bacteria > Pseudomonadota > Gammaproteobacteria > Burkholderiales > Burkholderiaceae_D > Oxalicibacterium. The sequence continues at coordinate 446 of DATMTZ010000166.1, forward strand.
CCTCTTCCGGATCGAGGCGGATACCGAGCGTCTTTTTCAGGACGCCATAAATGACCAGTCCGCCGATCAACGCAATGCCGACACCGAGCGCGGTGCCGATCAGTTGCGACATGAACGAGACGCCGCCCACGCCGCCCAGCGCCTTCAACCCGAAAATGCCGGCGGCGATGCCGCCCCACGCGCCGCACAAGCCGTGCAGCGGCCACACGCCGAGCACATCGTCGATCTTCCATTTGTTTTGCGTCAGCATGAACATCCAGACAAACATGCCGCCCGCAATTGCCCCGGTGATCAGCGCGCCGAGCGGATGCATCAGGTTGGAGCCGGCGCAAACCGCAACCAGTCCGGCCAACGGTCCGTTATGCACAAAACCGGGGTCGTTCTTGCCGACGAACAGCGCAGCCAGGGTGCCGCCGACCATCGCCATCAGCGAGTTGACCGCGACCAGTCCGTTCATCTGATCCAGCGTTTGCGCGCTCATCACATTGAAACCGAACCAGCCAACGGTCAGGATCCAGGCACCGAGCGCGAGGAAAGGGATACTGGATGGCGGATGCGCAGCGATCGCGCCGTCCTTGGTATAACGCCCGCGGCGCGCGCCGAGCAGCAGCACGGCCGGCAGCGCGATCCAACCGCCTACTGCATGCACGACGACCGAACCGGCAAAGTCGTGAAACTCGGCAGAGAAAGTCGCCTTCAGCCAATCCTGGATACCGAAATGGTCGTTCCACGCAATGCCTTCAAAAAAAGGATAGACCAGGCCGACAATCAGCGCAGTGGCCAGCAATTGCGGCTTGAAGCGCGCGCGCTCGGCGATGCCGCCCGAAATGATTGCCGGAATCGCGGCGGCAAAAGTCAGCAGGAAAAAGAATTTCACCAGCTCGAAACCGTTACGCTGCGCCAGCACTTCGGCACTGCTGAAAAAGCTGACGCCATATGCCACGCTGTAGCCGACGAAAAAATACGCGACAGTCGATACCGCAAAATCGACTAAGATTTTGACCAGCGCGTTCACCTGATTCTTTTTGCGAACCGTTCCCAGTTCGAGAAAGGCGAAACCCGCATGCATGGCCAGCACCATGATGGCCCCCAACATGATGAATAAGGCATTTGCGCCGTCCCTATGAGCATCCATCAACAACTCCCAATAAATGTGCAAACCCAAAAACAAGCGCACCATAAAAGCAAAAATCGTTCCGATTTGGCACATTCCTATAAGGTATTGATTTCATGAAATTTTATTTCTTGATACCTAAGCATCGCCGCCGATCGCACCAACAATGCGCATATTTTTGAGCCAAACGGGGGCGGCGGAGTGATTCCATGGCTGAGCACGGCGGATGATTTTCCGGATGTCGCCGAGGCATTGACAGAGGCCGAAGGCGCGCCCGGTCTGCTGGCGGCTGGTGCCGACCTGTCGCCCGAACGATTGTTGATGGCGTACCGGCAAGGCATCTTCCCGTGGTTTTCGGAAGGGCAGCCCATCCTGTGGTGGAGCACCGATCCGCGCATGGTGCTGTTCACCGATCGCTTCAAGATTTCCCACAGTCTGAAAAAGGCACTGAAGAAGGTCGATGACGCCGTCCGCAACGGCGGGCGCTGGGACGTACGCTTCGATACCGCCTTTGAAGCGGTGATGCGCGCCTGCGCGGCGCCAAGACCAGGCGAAAATGGCACCTGGATTTCGGAAGAGATCGTGCGCGGCTATACGGCGCTGCATCGTCTGGGGCATGCGCACTCGGCAGAAGTGTGGCTCGATAACGAGCTGGTCGGCGGCGCCTACGGCGTCAATATCGGCCGGATGTTCTACGGCGAATCGATGTTCGCACGCGTGACCGATGCGTCAAAGATCGCGCTGGCCTATCTGGTCCGCTTCCTCGAAAGCCAGGGAGTTTCGATGATAGACTGCCAGCAGGAGACCTCGCATCTCGCCTCGCTGGGCGCTGCGCCGATGCCACGCGCCGAATTCCTTGCGCGGCTGAAGATGGCGGTCGATGCACCGCGCATTCTCGACTGGAAACCTATTGCGTTATTTTGAATCAATCGATACGTCGGCACCGGTCACGGTCCGGCCTTCTTGATAACGACTGTTGTGTAAACCATGACGCATCCAAAAGAACTGCCGTTCGCCGCCCTGCAGTTTTATGCCACTGCGCCCTACCCGTGCAGCTACCTGGAAGGCCGTCAAGCACGCTCCCAGGTCGCCACGCCTTCACATCTGATCAATGCCGACATCTACGCGGAACTGGTAAAAACCGGCTTTCGCCGCAGCGGCATCTTCACATACCGGCCCTATTGCGACGGTTGCCAGGCCTGCACCCCGGTGCGCATCAAGGTGCCGGAATTCGCTCCCAACCGTAGCCAGCGGCGCGCGCTGGCCAGACATGCGGACCTGCAAGCTTCAGTCATGAAGCTGGTCTACCTTCCGGAACACTACGATCTCTATCTGCGCTATCAGGCGGCGCGCCACGCCGGCGGGGGCATGGACCAAGACAGCCGTGATCAGTACGCGCAGTTCCTGTTACAAAGCAAGGTCAACACGAGGCTCGTCGAATTCCGCGACAGCGACAACGCGCTGCGCATGGTCAGCATCATCGATGTACTCGGGGATGGGCTGTCGTCGGTCTACACCTTCTATGATCCGGAGGTCCCGGGCGCCTCCTACGGCACCTACAACATCCTGTGGCAGATCGGCCAGGCCAGGCAGCTCGACATGCCGTACATCTATCTCGGCTACTGGATCAAGGAAAGCCCGAAGATGTCATACAAGGTCAATTTCAGGCCGTTGGAAGCACTGCGTCAGGGCAATTGGGAAGCGCTGTAAGCGCCACGCATTTCGCTTTTTCCGCACCAAGCCGCGATACAATGCCGGCACATTTCATCCGGCCGATTTTCCGGCCGCGATTTCATCCTGAGCGATTCACACCGTGTCCGACAAACTCATGTACGCCCTTGCCCGCCCTTTCCTGTTCGCAATGGACCCGGAAAGCGCGCATAACCTCACCTTGCCCGCCTTGCGCAGCGCCGCCCGGATGGGACTGGTCGCGGTGCCGAAGCCGGCGCCGGATCCGCGCAGCGTGATGGGCATCAATTTCCCGAATCCGGTCGGCTTGGCAGCGGGTCTCGACAAGGATGGCGCCTACATCGACGGCCTGGCGGCGCTCGGTTTCGGCTTCATCGAAGTCGGCACGGTGACGCCCCGGGCGCAACCCGGCAATCCTATGCCGCGCATGTTCCGCCTGCCGCAGGCGCAAGCCGTCATCAACCGCATGGGTTTCAACAATGGCGGCGTCGACGCCTTCGTAGCGAACGTTCGCGCATCGAAATTCCACCAGGACCGCGAAGGCGTGCTTGGCCTGAACATCGGCAAGAACGCCAGCACGCCGATCGAACACGCGGTCGACGACTACCTGGTTTGCCTGGAGAAGGTGTATCCGTACGCCAGCTATGTGACGGTCAACATTTCGTCGCCCAATACGAAAAATCTCCGCCAGCTGCAAGGCGGCTCGGAACTGGAAACGCTGCTGACGCAACTGAAAGATGCGCAAGCGCGCCTGTCGGACCAGCACAAGCGCTACGTGCCGATCGCGTTGAAGATTGCGCCGGATATCGACGAGGAACAAATCAAGGTGATCGCGCAAGCGCTGTTGCGCTACAAGATGGACGCCGTCATCGCGACCAACACCACGATCAGCCGCGACGCCGTCAGCCACCTGAAGCACGGCAACGAAGCGGGCGGACTATCCGGCGCGCCGGTGCGCGAAGCGTCAAATGCCGTGGTGAGCGGATTGAAAAAGGAAGTCGGCGATGCGCTACCGATCATCGGCGTGGGCGGCATCTTGAATGCGCAGGACGCGCGCAGCAAGGTTGAAGCCGGGGCGTCGCTGGTGCAGTTATATACCGGCCTGATTTATCGCGGGCCCGCACTGATCCGTGAATGCGCGCAGGCGTTGCGAGAGACAAGTTGAATCGAGCGCATGCAAGCATAGCCGTCAGGCGACCCAAATAAAAAGCCCGCAT
>DATMTZ010000167.1:0-6426 GCA_035563975.1 Oxalicibacterium sp.
TCGTATGGTATGCGGGCTTTTTTTTGGAGGCCGCGCTTTATTCGAATAGGCCTGCCGCGCGATTCTTGCGCACCTTGTCCCACGCAAAGACCTTTGCGTTCATCGCGATATACACGCCCGGCGCGAGCACCTGCGCGACACCGCAGGCGAACCCGAAATTGAACAGCGCGTCGGAATTCTTTACCTCGTAAGGAATCATCGCGCCGGTCAGCACAATGGTTTTCGGCAACTGCGCGGCACCCAGCACTTCGGCGGTTTCCTTCATCGTATCGGTGCCGTGCACGACAATGATGCTCTGTTCGTCCGCACGCAAACAGGAAGCGAGAATACGCTGGCGATCGGCGTCGTTCATATCGAGCGAGTCGAGCAACGGGAGTTCTTCCAGTTGGACCGGCACCGTCATCCGCGCGCGACGGATCACGTGCGGCAGATGCCCGTTGTCGAAACCGAGCTTGCCCTCGATTTCGTCGTAGTGTTTGTCGAAGGTGCCGCCGGTGGCAATGATGCGTAAGCTCATGTCGAAGTGCGTCAGGCTGTTGTCGGATCGATAGCGCATCATAACGCGACGCGCACCCGACTGGCTGACTGTTACATCAGGAAACAGGCGCCAGCAGGCGGCAGGCGACGTCGGTCGTCAGGCTGCCGCCTGTGGCGCATGCGACACAAGGCGCCGGGCTTCAGCAAGGCATGCGCAAATGCCGCTACACTAGCGTGACGCCTCAGCAAAACCAATGTATCTGTAGATGAAACCCATTGCTCCCGGCACCGTGATCTTCCATCGCCATCGCGGCTATGGCGTAATCACGACCGTCAACCTGATGACCGGCTGGATCTCTGCGCGCTTCGGCAGCGAGACGCGTACGCTCGACCTGAACCTGTCTTCCGATGAAATCCAGCACGCGGATGGCGAACCCATCCTGTTCCGCCGCACGCCGCCGGATCCGATGCCGCACGCGCGCCTGATGGCGATGGTGCGCGAATTGCACCGCGCCGGTTATCAGCGCCTGTATCTATATAGCTGGCCCAAACCTTCCGGCCTGCACTGGCGCTGGCATTTGTTCACGGGGCCGCGCCACTGGATGGAGCGTCCGTGGCGCGAAGGATGGTATGGCTCGGGCGCGGATTACAACTTCAATCCGGTGATGGGTTGGGGCGATGCGCCGGGAGCGACGACGGAAGAACTGGTGCACGCGCTGGCGCAGTTCGACCCGACGGGCATGGCGCAGGCGCTCGGGCGCGACGAAGACCATACGCTGTGGTTTGAAACCGTGTGCGAAGCGCTGCTGCCGAACTATACTTTTTCGCTGGGGGCCGCCAACGGCCGCTTCGGCGAAATGCCGACTTCGCTGCCGGTCATTCCGGTGCGGCGCGGCGTGGCGGAATATGGCGGCCCCGCACTGCCATGGCCTCCGGGCTGGGCCAACCTGTGGGGCGGCACGCATCTCGCAAGCACGACCTCCACGCTGCTGCCTTCGTCGAAAGCCGGCAAGCCGGACGACCTGCGCTCGGACGTCCTGCGCTAACTACACCGGCTTTTTACGCAGCCTCGACGCTGCAGCTTGTGCAACATCACCGGATTCCACGCTGAGCGTGATGCCAGTCGAGGCGCGTTCGCTGCGCGCTCTTTCATACGGCAACCGGCGTCACCACATTGCACGGCTTGCCTTGGGCGTAGTCGACGATATTCTGGAACGCGCCACCGAGCAGTTTTTCGTAGCTGTCCTTCTCGACCGCACCGAGATGCGGCGTGGCGAGGACATTTTCCATTTGCAGCAGCGGCGAAGTCCCGGGCAGCGGCTCGTTGTCGAACACATCGAGCGCGGCAAACCCCGGCCGCCCAGCTTGTAGCGCTGACAGCAGGGCATTCGTTGCCACCAGTCCGGCGTGCGCGGTATTGACGAACAAGGCTTGCGGTTTCATCCGCGCCAGATCCTCGGCCGTGACAATGCCTCGTGTGTCCTCATGCAGGCGCAGATGCAGCGTCAGCACATCGGCTTGGGCAAACAAGGCTTCCTTCGACGCGGCAATCCGGTAACCGTCGCGCGCCGCCGCAGCACGGCTTGCTTCGCCGCCCCATATCGCAACGTCCATGCCGAACGCGCGACCGTAAGCAGCGACCAGGCGACCGATCCTGCCGTAACCGTAAATGCATAGCGTGCGTCCGTGCAAAGCCAGGCCGGGCAAGTTGCGTTCGTGCACGGTCGATACCGTCTGCCACAAGCCATCCCGCAGATTGCCGATGTAGGCGGGCAGGCGGCGCATCGCGTTCATGATCAGCGCCCAGGTCAGTTCCGCCGCCGCCACCGGATCGCCGGCTGCTTGCGTGACCGTGATGCCGCGCGCGGCGGCAGCGGCGAGATCGATGTGATCGCCGACACGACCCGCCTGCGAGATCAGTTTGAGCCGCGGCAGCTTCTCGAGCAGCAAGCGCGAAATCGACGTGCGTTGCTGGATCAGCACCAACGCATCGAAGGGTGCCAGCCGTATCGCCAGCTGGCCGATGCCGCGCGCACTGTTGGTAAAGACCTTGACCTCATGTCCGGCGAGCAGCGCATAGGATTCCAGCCGGCGTACGCAATCCTGGTAGTCGTCGAGAATGGCGATGTTCATACTTGGCGTTGAGTGGGTGCAGGAAATGCGACGGCACAAAGCAAAAAGGCCGCGCAAGGCGGCCTTCATTATAGGGCTGTCGGTCCTGGCAGCACGACGCAGGGATTGCTTACACAGTGGCGTCCGGCAGCTCGTCAGCCAGCTCATCCGGCAGCACGACAGCGGCGAACGTCGAGCGGCGCTGCCACAAGTGTGTACCGACATGCATCGACGCATCGATCAGGAAACACGTGGCCCAGACGAACCACAGAGTCCACAGGTTATGCGACAGGAAATGCGCGCCGCGCACCATCTGCACCGTGCCCATGATCGCACCGAGCGTCAGGCCAAGCGCAAGAAAGCGACGCGCCCAGTGCGGCTGTTGCGTGCGCAGCGCAAAGTAGCCGGCGATGATCGCAAAGCCGCCGGACGCGTGGCCGCCGGGCCAGCATCTTCCCATTTCCACCGCCGCGCTGACGCGATCGAATAGCGGAAACCATGCGTCATGGCCGCCGTACATCGCAAGGTCCCACGGACATGCATGCACGCTGCTGCCTTTCAGTTGCTGTACCAGCAGCGCCGCGGCGCCGGCCATCACGCAAAACATCGTCAGCGCGCGTCGCCACGGCCGCAGCCGGGCAACCCAGTTGCTGGCAAGCGCCAGCACGATGGCGACCACCAGTCCGAGTGTCGTCAGATCCTTCAGCAGCGTGTGCCCGAACGAAACCAGGTAGTGCGCATTCTTGAAAGGAAAAGTGTGCGTAACCGGATCGAAGAAGCGCTGCTCGATCAAGAAATCCAGCGTGCCGCTGCGTGCAATCCAGGTAAACAACAAGGCCGACAGGCCTAGCCCGATCGCATTGATCAGGGCAAAACGACGATATGAATGTTCCACGCGCCATCCCGCAACGAATCGATCTATCCGGCGCATAGGGCGCGCCGGCCGTCATGTACATGCGAGGGCGGTTTCACGCGGCGTTCGCTGTGTAGCGACGCCGAAAACGCGCTTGCCAATCCGGCAAGAAGGGAGAAAATGCCCTGCAGACGGCGACGCTACGCCGCCGCAGGTTAAGTGCGCGTTAAGACTGCAGCTACGACTGCCAGACGTCGGCCACGATGTCGTACGAGCGCACGCGCGCCGCGTGATCGTAGACCATCGTGTTGATGATGATTTCGTCGGCCTGCGTGGTATCGAGGAATGCCTGCAGCTTGCTCTTCACCGATGACGGATTGCCAATGATCGATGCGCGTAGCATCGATTCGACCGCGGCGCGCTCGTGCGGCAGCCAGGCATCGTCCATGTTGTCGACCGGCGGCGGCAGCTTGCCGGGCCGGCCGCGCACCAGGCTCAGGTGCATCTGCTGCTGCGAGGTCGCCAGATGCAGCGCCTCTTCATCGGTCGGCGCGGCAAACACATTGACGCCGACCATCGCATATGGCGCGGACAGCGTTTCGGAAGGACGGAAGGTGTCGCGGTACAGCTGCAGCGCCGTCATCATGTAGTCCGGCGAGAACTGGCCGGCAAACGCGAACGGCAAGCCGAGATGGGCCGCCAGTTGCGCGCTGTAGCTGCTGGAGCCGAGCAGCCAGATCGGAATGTCGATGCCCTGGCCCGGCACCGCCTGCACCTGCGCTTCCGGACTGGCCGGCTGCAAAAACACGCGCAGCTCGTTCAACTGGCGCGGAAACTCGCTGCCGTCGTCGCTGATTTCGCGCCGCAGCGCGCGCGCCGTCGCCTGGTTGGAACCCGGCGCACGGCCAAGGCCGAGATCGATGCGGCCGGGATACAGCGAGGCCAGCGTGCCGAACTGCTCCGCGATCACCAGCGGTGGATGGTTGGGCAGCATGATTCCGCCGGAACCGACACGTATGCTGCTGGTGCCACCCGCGACGTGGCCGATGACGACGGCAGTGGCGGCGCTGGCGATGCCGGGCATGCTGTGATGCTCCGCTACCCAATAGCGCTGATAACCGCGGCGCTCGGCGTGCCGCGCCAGATCGAGCGTGTGGCGCAACGCGTCCGCTGCGGTGCCGCCGGCGACGATGGGCGACAGATCGAGCACGGACAACGGGGTATTCTTCAACAATTTCATGACAGCCTCATATCAGCCGACGATTCGGCGCGATACAGCGCGCAATACGGCGCGCCGTGCAAACCGACAGAATAACGTGAATTAACAATTCGGTTTGCGCCGCCGCAACATGCACCTTGCACGATAGCGGCAAATGAGCCGCTATGTCGGGCACCGCACCGATGCCGCCGTCTTTTGCACCCACACTGCGCAGGCACTCACCCAGCAAGGAGATCGCCATGACGCTGTCCCATACCATTCTTGCCTGCACCCTGGTCGCGGCGACTGTCGCCGGTTGCAAAAAGGCCGATGCACCACCGGCGCCGCAAACTTCCGGCTCGGTTGCCTTGCCGGAAAGCAGCCGGCCGGCGTCGGACGCCACCATGCCGCCGGCGCCGCCATCGACCGCGACGCTCGACAACGGCAATGCCAACGCGCCAGCGCAGAACAATCCGGAAACCCTGAACAAGAGCGAGGAATCGACCGCCATGCCGCTGTCCGGCCAGGTCAACAATCACTCGACCGCCCAACCCGAGAACGACAAGCACAATTGATGCAGCACAGGGACAAGCCCGCATGAATGCGTGGTGGGATGAGGTCTGGCAAACCGCCCAAGGCGAGTTTTCCGATATCAGCGATGCGTCGCAGCTGACACGCGTGATCATCCGCTTGACGGTGGCCATCACGCTCGGCGGGCTGCTCGGTTATGAACGCGAGGTGAGCGGCAGATCGGCCGGCTTGCGCACGCACATGCTGGTCGCGCTCGGCGCCGCGCTGTTTGTGCTGGTGCCGCTGGAAGCCGGCATTTCGACCAACGATCTGAGCCGCGTGCTGCAGGGCGTGATTGCCGGTATCGGCTTTCTCGGCGCCGGCGCCATCATCAAGCTTAGCCAGGCCGAGGAAATCAAGGGCCTGACCACCGCCGCCAGTGTGTGGCTGACTGCGGCAATCGGAATCGCGGCCGGCATGGGACGGGAAGCGACCGCTGTCTTGAGCACATTGCTGGCGCTGTTCATACTGGCGGTCTTGCGGCGCGTCGTCCGCATCGAGCAGGAAAAGGACTGATCACGGATCGCGGATATTCGCACGGCCGCAGGTCCGTGTCCGCAATATCCTTGGAACAGACTCGCCATGCCGGACGCCTCGAACCGCACCGGTGCGCAGGCATTTGCGAATCGGCGTACATTAGCCACCTATCCGATTCCATTGCTCACCGAGGATGAAAATGACTGCACATGACAAACCCGTCTGGTTCATTACGGGCTGCTCCACCGGCTTCGGCCGCGAACTCGCCAAGCACACGCTGTCGCTCGGCTACCCGACGATCGTCACCGCGCGCAACGTTCAACAAGTTGAAGATCTCGTCGCCGGGCATGAAGCGCTGGCCCTGGTGCTGCCGCTCGATGTGACGGTGCCGGCACAGATCGCGGCAGCAGTCGACGCCGCGATGAAAAAATTCGGCCGCATCGATGTGCTGGTCAACAATGCGGGCATCGGCTATTTCGGCTCCTTCGAGGAAAGCGATCTCGGCGCTGTGCGGCAGATGTTCGAGATCAACATCTGGGGGCTGACGCAAATGACGCGCGCCGTATTGCCGGTCATGCGCAAGCAGCGCAGCGGTCATATCGTCAACATCTCGTCGATGGGCGGCATCGCCGCATTCCCGGCAGTGAGCTTCTACAACGCCACCAAGTTCGGCGTCGAAGGCTTGTCGGAATCGCTGGCACAGGAAGTTGCGCCGCTGGGCATCAAGGTGCTGATCGTC
>DATMTZ010000168.1:0-18805 GCA_035563975.1 Oxalicibacterium sp.
GCTTTTCGCGCACGCGTACCTCACTTATTACCATCCCCCGATCTACCGCCTTGCACGTATCGTAAATCGTCAACAATCCGATCTGCACGGCCGTCAGCGCTTCCATCTCCACACCGGTCTTTCCGAAGGTCTCAACTTGCGCGGTACAAGCCACGCTTGATTGCTCTGCATCGATTTCAAAATCCACTTTCACACGCGTCAAGGCCAGCGGATGGCACAGGGGAATCAGGTCGCTGGTTTTTTTTGCTGCCATGATTGCGGCAATGCGCGCAATGCCGAGTACATCGCCTTTCTTCGCAGTGCCGGACTGGATGATGGCGAGCGTTTCCGGCTTCATGCGGATGATGCCGCTAGCGATGGCGATGCGATGGGTTTCGTCTTTTGCGCCTACATCCACCATGTGCGCCTGGCCGGTTGCATCGAAGTGGGTCAGGCCGTCGGGTTGAGGAAGATCGTTTGATGAAGTCATGGCAATGCGGGTATATGAAGAAAATGAAATGACGCTAATGCGGCGGAGGAGTAAAGGCCCTTCGTGAGCGGGTATCATAGCACCGTGAAATTCGAAAAACGATCTCCGTTCCCGATCTTCCATTTGCCTTCATGCTGACGACATCCGCACGACGCGTCACCGCTGCCATCCTTTTCGCCGTGTGCGCAACGCAGTCGCTTGTCGCACCTTCGGTCGCCCTCGCCCAATCGCTGCCGAGTTTGGGCGACACCGAGCGCGAATACCTGTCGCCGCTGCTCGAACGCAAACTGGGCGAGCGCGTCATGCGCGCCATCAGGAGCAACCGCGACTATCTCGACGACGCGCCTGTGCAGGAATATCTCGGCAGCATCGGCAATAAGCTGTTGGCCGCCAAGCCGGAAGCGCGTGGCGAGATGCAGTATGACTTTTTCTTTTTCGCGGTGCGCGATCCGGTGCTGAATGCGTTTGCGTTGCCTGGCGGTTTCGTCGGCGTGCATTCGGGGCTGATTCTCGCGGCGCAAAACGAATCCGAACTTGCTTCGGTGCTGGCGCATGAAATCGGCCACGTGGCGCAGCGCCATATCGCGCGCATGCTCGGCAACCAAAAGCAGGATTCGATGATTTCGTTGGCGTCGCTGATCCTCGGCGCGCTGGCTGCAAGCGCCAGCCCGGATGCTGGCCTTGGCATCATGATGGGCGGGCAGGGTCTTGCCGTGCAGCGTCAGCTTGATTTCAGCCGCGATGCCGAGCGCGAGGCGGATCGCGTCGGACTCGATATCCTGCACCGCGCCGGTTATGAAACCTCGGGCATGGTCAGCTTCTTCGGGCGCCTGCAGCAGGCGACGCGCGCCTATTCGGATGCGCTGCCGCCCTACCTGCGGTCGCATCCGCTGACGACCGAAAGGATGGCAGACATCGAGGCGCGCACGCGCAGCTTCCGCTATCGGCAACATGCAGACAGCCCGGACTTTGCATTGATCCAGGCGCGCGTCAGGGTGTTGCAGGATTCATCGTCGCAGGGCTTGCGTGACGTGACGGATTATTTCGAGCGGCAATTGCTGCAGAACGCGCCGCCTGCCTTGCTTGCGGCGAAATACGGTTTGGCTTTTGCGGCTCTCCAGCAAGGCGATACGGCGCGCGCGCAGACGCGGCTGGATGAGGCGCGTGCGCTGTTCAGTCAGTCGTATGGCAAGAAGAAAAACGTCGTGCTGGAAAACCTGGCGATCGACATCAAGCTGGCGGCGCGCCAGCCGCTGCAGGCGGTGTCGGAAGCCGATGCCGCGCGCAATGCGTTTCCTCTGTCGCGCGGCATTGCCCATCAATACGCGGAAGCCCTGATTGCAGCCGGGCGGCAGCAACAGGCCGTTACTTACCTACGGGATCAGGTGCAGTTGTACCGGGAGGATCGGACGATCTACCGTCTGCTGGCAAAGGCCTATGACGCGCAAGGCGCGCAGGCGCAGCAGCACATGGCACTGGCTGAATATTACGCGCTGGGTGGCAGTGTGCCGGCGGCACTGGACCAGTTGGCGATCGCGCGGCGTTCGCCGGACGCATCGTTTTACGATCTATCCATTATCGACGGTCGCGAACGCGAGCTGCGCGCGCAACGCCTGGAAGAACTGAAGCGAGAAAAAGACGGCTAGGCAGGGCGGCCCGCACTGGGCGATCGCACAAAACCGAAGCGATTGGCCGCATCGGCTTCGGACAGGTGGGAGACAGGCATCGCCCGCGTCCAGTTCAATTGCAGCTGCCCCGCTGCGCCGCGGCTCGCCAGCCACGCAGCCAGCCCGTCATCGTTCATCGCTTGCCCATCCAGCGACAGCAGCGGCAGACAGTGTGCCAGATCGCGGTCGTCCAGCAAGGCAATCTTGCCGCGGCCATGCAGCCATAATCTGCCGCCGTCGCTCAGGTATACCGCATCGAGGCCCTGCAGGCTGTCACCGGTATGCAACGCCAGGCACGGGTCGGAATCAAGGCGCGCAATATAAGGCGCGGCTTCCAGTTCGACATAGACGCGTTGCGGGCCATTCTGGAAATACCAGCGGCCTTGCGCGTCGCATGTGTAGTTGCGGTTGATGAATGCGATCAGCGCAGCATGGGCGATGCGCTCGCCCAGACGGCCCTGCTTTTGCGCCTGCTCGTCGCGCATGCGCCAGTTGCCACGCGCATCCAGCGCGAGCCAGCCGTAGCAGTGCGGCACATTGGGCCATTTGGCCAGTGCCTGTTCGACTTGTGGATCCATCGTGGTTAATCGTAACGGTGATGAGCTGGTTCAGCTTCCGCTTTGCAGAAACTGCGTCATGCGCTGCGGCAGCCAGCACAGCCGGCCGGGGAAGGGTGCGCTGGCGAAGCCGACATGTCCGCCGTGTTCCGGTTGCTCGAGTTTGACTGCGGGTGCGGCGGTGTCGGGCAGGAAGCGTGCCGGCAGAAAGGGATCGTTGCGCGCGTTCAGCACCAGCGTTGGCAACGTCACATCGCTGAGCACGTATTTTGCGCTGGCGCGCTTCCAGTAATCTTCGGTGTTCAGAAAGCCGTGCAGCGGCGCGGTGACGATATTGTCAAAGGCATACAGGTCGCGCGCATTCAGCATCGCTTCCTTGTCGAACAGCTTGGGAAACTGCACGAGCTTCTGCACGCATTTGGCCTTCAGCGTTTTCAGAAACACGTTCGTGTAGATCATGTTGAAACCGCGACCGAGCGCCATGCCGCCGCCGGCGAGATCGAGCGGCGCGGAAATCGCGCAGGCGGCATCGACGATCTCTGCCTTGTGCTGTGATTCGCCCAGCCAGCGCAGCAACGCATTGGCGCCCAGCGACACACCGCTGGCGTAGAACTTCGTCGCACCTCTGCCGCGCACCAGCGGCGCCAGCTTGCGCAGTATCCAGTCGATCTCCGTTGCATCGCCCGAGTGGTAGAAACGCGGTGCAAGATTCAATTCGCCGGAACAGCCACGGAAATGCACAACGACGCCGGACCACCCGAGCGAGCGGATGTGCGCCATCAGCGAACGCGCATAGTGACTGTGGGAGGAGCCTTCAAGTCCGTGGAACAGCACGATGAACGGATGGCCGTTGTCGCCATCGACGAAATCCAGGTCGATGAAGTCCTGATCCGGCGTCGTCCAGCGTTCGCGGCGGTAAGCGACATCCGGCGTGCGTATGCATTTGGCCGGATAGATCGTTTGCAGATGCCCGCCGGGTAGCCACCATGGCGCAACATAGGTGCCGGCCCCGAGAACGACTTCGGATTCGAGGGTAAGCGGCAGCGAAGAGCAGGAAGAGGTCGTCGGCATGTCAGGAGAAATGCGGAGGGTGGAGGAAGGCGTGTTCCGCCATCTGCTTACGTTTGCGCTCGACCGTTTCCATCAATGCAGCACGGTGCCGGTCGCGAGTTCCAGCTCCGCCTTGCCTGGCGCCACGGAGGCGTGATGCAGAACGATGCGCCAGCCCAAAGGTGTCTTGACGTAGACGTTGGTGGCAAGGATGTGGATGTCGCGCTGCCGGCCTTCCGGCAGGCTGACCGATTCAATCAGATTGTGCACCGCGCTCATCACGTTTTGCGAAGTGTGCGATTGAATCGGGCGGATGTGCACGCCGCCGCGGGTGAAGATTTCCGCCCACGAGGCACGGATTGCCGCATAGCCGATCAGGCGCGTGCCATCCGGATGGATGCAGACGATTTCCTCGTCTTCCGCCCACAAGGCCATCAGCGCGTCGAGATCCGCACGTCCGATGGCATCGTAAAACGCCAGCTCGGTATCGTCCGCCGTGCCGAATTGCTTGCGTTGCCGGGGCATGAAGAATCTTAGTGACCGTGAACCACGGTGCCCGGTTTCAGCGCGTACACCGTGCCGCAGTACGGGCACTTGGCCTTGCCGTCGTGCGACATTTCGAGGAAAACGCGCGGATGCGAACTCCACACCGGCATCGCCGGGTTCGGGCAGAAGGCCGGCAGGTCCTTGCCGTCCAGTTCGACTGCGTTGTCCAGATGTGCTGCGTTTGCCATGGTCAATTTCTCCAGATGCTTTTGATAAAGGTCAGTGCTGATGGTAGTGCGAACCGGCCGGTTCGGCCAGTCCTCAAAATGCGGTTCAGACCAACGTCAGCCAGTGCTTGTATTGCGGCGCGCGGCCGGCGACGACGTCGAAGAACAGCGATTGCAGGCGCGTCGTGACCGGGCCGCGCGTGCCGTCGCCGATCGTGCGGTTGTCGAGTTCGCGGATAGGCGTGACTTCGGCCGCGGTGCCGGTGAAGAAGGCTTCGTCGGCGCAATACACTTCGTCGCGCGTGATGCGCTTTTCGATGACGTCGATGCCGAGGTCGCGCGCCAGCGTCACCACCGAATCGCGCGTGATGCCGTCCAGGCAGGACGCCAGGTCCGGCGTGTAGATATTGCCGTTCTTGACGATGAACACGTTTTCGCCGGAACCTTCCGACACATAGCCTTCGGTGTCGAGCAGCAGCGCTTCGTCGTAGCCGTCGGCCAGCGCTTCCTGGTTGGCGAGGATGGAATTGATGTAGTAGCCGCAGGCCTTGGCGCGCACCAGCGACACGTTGACGTGATGGCGCGTGAAGGACGAGGTCTTGACGCGGATGCCCTTGTTGATGCCGTCTTCGCCAAGGTAGGCGCCCCACGGCCAGGCCGCGATGGCGATGTGCGTGCGGTTGCCCTTGGCGGAGATGCCGAGCTTTTCGTCGCCGATCCAGACCAGCGGACGGATGTAGCAGCTTTCCAGCTTGTTCTCGCGCACGACTTGCAGTTGCGCCTGCATCACGGTGTCGCGATCGAACGGAATCTGCAACTGAAAGATTTTGGCAGAATTGAACAGGCGTTCGGTATGTTCGCGCAGACGGAAAATCGCGGTGCCTTCGTCGGTCTTGTACGCGCGTACGCCCTCGAACACGCCCATGCCGTAGTGCAGGGTATGGGTCAAAACGTGGACCGTCGCGTCGCGCCAGTTGACCAGCGCGCCGTCCTTCCAGATTTTGCCGTCGCGGTCAGACATCGACATCAGAAAATCTCCAGTAAATATAAGCAATCCCCGATTTTAGCGGATTCCCGTCGTGCCGAAGCCGGCAAGTTGCGGTGCGGCATGCCGTCCGGCGACGTTTTTTTGTTGTTCAATTGAATTTATTGCAAGATCGGCCTTCTAAGCAACGGGAGGCTGCAATGCAGTCATGACGGGATTCGCTACCTGCATCAGGGGGCGCACATCCTTTTCCTGCTGGCGTTCGCGACAGACTCATCCGGGCAAAAGTGCGGTTTAGACAATATCCGGTGCGGTAAAATAGCGGACTTTCCGAAACACATTTCATTGTGAGCACATGCAATTCAATCGATTGAGCGATCTGATCGCCCGTCATCAGCTGCAAGGCAAGCGCGTATTCATCCGTGCAGATTTGAATGTCCCGCAAGACGATCAAGGCAACATCACCGAAGACACGCGCATCCGCGCTTCGGTGCCGGCGATTCAACAGGCCTTGAAGGCCGGTGCCGCCGTGATGGTGACCTCGCATCTTGGGCGTCCGACCGAAGGCGAGCTGAAGCCGGAGGATACGCTGGCGCCGATCGCCAAGCGCCTTTCCGAACTGCTCGGCCAGCCGGTCGAACTGAAACAGAATTGGGTCGACGGAGTGGATGTCGCGCCGGGCCAGGTCGTGCTGCTGGAGAACTGCCGCGTCAACAAAGGCGAAAAGAAGAATGACGATGCGCTGGCAAAGAAGATCGCCGCGCTGTGCGATATCTATGTCAACGATGCCTTCGGCACCGCGCACCGCGCTGAAGCGACGACGCATGGCATCGCGAAGTACGCACCGATTGCCTGCGCCGGCCCACTGCTGGCGGCGGAGCTGGATGCACTCGGCAAAGCCTTGCACCAGCCGGCCAAGCCCCTGGTCGCCATCGTTGCCGGTTCCAAGGTCTCGACCAAGCTGACCATCCTGAAGACGCTGGCCGAGAAGGTCGATAACCTGATCGTCGGCGGCGGCATCGCCAATACCTTCATGCTGGCGGCGGGTTTGAAGATCGGCAAGTCGCTGGCCGAGCCCGATCTCGTCAATGACGCGAAAGCGATCATCGAGATGATGGCCAAGCGCGGCGCGTCGGTGCCGATCCCGGTCGACGTCGTGTGCGCGAAGGAATTTTCCGCCACTGCAGCGGCGACCACCAAGAACGTCGCGGATGTATCGGACGACGACATGATCCTGGACATCGGCCCGAAAACTGCCGAGATGCTGGCCAAGCAGCTGAAGCAGGCCGGCACCATCGTCTGGAACGGCCCGGTCGGCGTGTTCGAGTTCGACCAGTTCGGCAACGGCACCAAGACGCTGGCGCTCGCCATCGCGGAATCGAAGGCGTTTTCGATTGCCGGCGGCGGCGATACGCTTGCGGCCATCGCGAAATACGACATCACCGACAAGGTCGGCTACATCTCGACCGGCGGCGGCGCTTTCCTGGAATTCCTTGAAGGGAAGACGCTGCCCGCGGTGGAAATTCTCGAACAACGCGCAGTGCGCGACGAAGCAAGCGCCGTGCAGACGGGCGCCGTGCAAACGGGCGCCGTGCAAACGGGCGCCGCACTGTAAGCACGCATTCATCTACATCAATTCAATATTCGGAGAAACAACATGCCTCTCGTGTCCATGCGCCAATTGCTCGACCACGCTGCGGAAAACGGCTACGGCCTGCCGGCGTTCAACGTCAACAACCTGGAACAGGTCACCGCGATCATGGAAGCGGCGGACGAAGTCGGCGCGCCGGTGATCATGCAGGCCTCGGCCGGCGCACGCAAATATGCGGGTGAACCCTTCCTGCGCCACCTGATCCTGGCTGCGATCGAGGCCTATCCGCACATCCCGGTCGTCATGCACCAGGATCACGGCCAGTCGCCAGCGGTCTGCATGGCGGCGATCCGCTCCGGCTTTTCGTCGGTGATGATGGACGGTTCGCTGACCGCTGACGGCAAGACGGTTGCCAGCTATGAATACAACGTGGATGTCTCGCGCCAGGTCGTCGCGTTCTCGCACGCGATCGGCGTGACGGTCGAAGCCGAACTCGGCGTGCTCGGTTCGCTGGAAACGATGAAGGGCGACAAGGAAGACGGCCACGGCGCGGAGGGGACGATGACGCGCGAACAGCTGCTGACCGATGTCGAACAAGCCGCTGATTTCGTCAAGCAGACGCAGTGCGATGCACTCGCGATCGCGATCGGCACTTCGCACGGCGCCTACAAGTTCACCAAGAAGCCGACCGGCGACATCCTGTCGATCCAGCGCATCAAGGAAATCCACCAGCGCATTCCGAACACCCACCTGGTGATGCACGGTTCGTCGTCGGTGCCGCAGGAATTGCTGGCCGAGATTCGCCAGTTCGGCGGCGACATGAAGGAAACCTATGGCGTGCCGGTGGAGGAAATCCAGGAAGGCATCAAGAACGGCGTACGCAAGATCAACATCGATACCGACATCCGCCTGGCGATGACCGGCGCAATCCGCCGTTACTTGATCGAGAACCCGTCGAAGTTCGACCCGCGCGATTACCTGAAACCGGCCAAGGAAGCGGCCAAGCAGGTCGTCAAGGCGCGCTTCCTTGCCTTCGGCTGCGAAGGCCAGGCCGCCAAGATCAAGCCGATCACGCTGGAAAAGATGGCGGAAAAGTACAAAAAAGGCGAACTGGCGCAAATCGTCCAGTAAGGCTTAAAACCGGGCGGCAAAACTGCGATAATGCGCAAATTGCCCGCGGCAAACGCCGCGAACCTGCCCGAAGGTGCTGCGAAACCACGACGGCGATCCACGGATCGCCGTTGATCATTTATGGAATTGTCATGACGACCCTGTATCAATCCACCATTACTTCCCTGCCGCTGCTTGGACGCGGCAAGGTGCGCGACAACTACGCGGTCGGCGACGACAAGCTGCTGATCGTCACCACCGATCGCCTGTCCGCATTCGACGTCGTGATGAACGAGCCGATTCCGCAAAAAGGCATGGTGCTGAACCAGATGTCCGATTTCTGGTTCGAGAAGCTGAAAGGGATCGTGCCGAATCACCTGACCGGCATCGCGCCGGAAAGCGTGGTGGCGCCGAATGAAGTGGAGCAGGTCAAGGGTCGCGCCGTCGTCGCTAAGCGCCTGCAGCCGATCCTGGTGGAAGCCGTGGTGCGCGGCTATCTGATCGGTTCCGGCTGGAGCGATTACAAGCAAAGCGGCGCCGTGTGCGGCGTCAAGCTGCCGGCCGGATTGAAGCAGGCGGAAAAACTGCCGGAACCGATCTTCACGCCGGCGGCCAAGGCGGATCTCGGCGAACACGACGAGAACATCACGTTCGAGGAAATGGAAAAGCGCATCGGCAAGGAACTGGCCGGCAAGATCCGCGACGTCAGTATCCAGCTGTACAAGACTGCGGCCGATTATGCGGCGACCCGCGGCATCATCATCGCCGACACCAAGTTCGAATTCGGGCTCGACGAGCAGGGCACGCTGCATCTGATGGACGAAGTGCTGACGGCGGATTCGTCGCGCTTCTGGCCGGCTGACTCGTACGCCACCGGCATTTCGCCGCCGTCCTTCGACAAGCAGTTCGTGCGCGATTACCTGGAAACACTGACCGAATGGAAGAAAGTGGCGCCTGCGCCGACGCTGCCTGCCGATGTGATCGAAAAAACCGGCGCCAAATACCGCGAAGCCCTGACCCGGCTCACCGGTGCAGACCTGAAAGCCTGACGACATGACACAAGCGAACAAGCCGCTGGTCGGCGTAGTGATGGGATCGTCTTCGGATTGGGACGTGATGCAGCATGCGGTCGCGATCCTGAAGGAATTCGGCGTGGCGCACGAAGCGCAAGTGATCTCTGCGCATCGCATGCCTGACCAGATGTTCGCTTATGCCGAGTCGGCGCGCCAGCGCGGTCTGCGCGCGATCATCGCCGGCGCCGGCGGTGCGGCGCATCTGCCGGGCATGATCGCGGCAAAGACCATCGTGCCGGTGCTGGGTGTGCCGGTGCCTTCCAAATATTTGCGAGGCGAGGATTCGCTGTTGTCCATCGTGCAGATGCCGAAGGGCGTGCCGGTCTCGACCTTCGCGATCGGTGAAGCGGGCGCAGCCAACGCGGCGCTGACAGCCGTCGCCTTGCTCGCAGCAACCGACGACAAGCTGGCCGCGCAGCTGGAACAGTTCCGCGCCAGGCAGACGCAAACCGCAATAGAAATGAAATTGCCTTTATGAGTGACAAAGATTTGACGCCGCTGAATCCTGCCGCAACCGGCACCTGGCTGGGTGTAATGGGAGGCGGCCAGCTGGGCCGCATGTTCGCGCACGCTGCGCAGCAAATGGGTTTCAAGGTTGCGGTACTGGAGCCCGCCAAGGATTGCCCCGCGGGCCATGCTGCCGATCATCTGGTTTGCGCCGGCTATACCGACAAGGATGGCTTGACGCAGCTGGCGAAGGAATGCGCCGCGGTCACTACCGAATTCGAAAACGTTTCGGCCGAGAGCCTCGCCTTTCTGGCGGAAAGCACCTTCGTCGCGCCGTCCGCGTCCTGTGTCTCGATTGCGCAGGATCGCATGGCGGAAAAACGCTTCTTCACCAGCTGCGCCGGCAAGTCGGGCGTGCTGCCGGCGCCGCACAAGGAAATCAGTTCCGCAGCTGACGTCGATGCCGTCACCGACGACCTGCTGCCCGGTATCCTGAAAACGGTGCGCATGGGCTACGACGGTAAGGGCCAGGTGCGCGTGAAGACGCGCGAGGAACTGCGCGCTGCGTTCGAAGGCATGAAGGGCGTGGCCTGCGTACTGGAAAAGATGCTGCCGCTGGCGTATGAAGTTTCCGTGCTGAGCGCGCGTGGCGCCGACGGCAAATCCGTCGTCTACCCGATCGCGGAAAACGTGCACCGCGACGGCATCCTGTTCACGACCATGGTGCCGGGTCCGAATATCACGAAGGAATCGGCAGAGAAGGCGCAAGCCGCCGCACTGTCCATCATCGAACAGATGGGTTACGTCGGCGTCCTGTGCATCGAGTTCTTCGTGCTGAAGGACGGTTCGCTCGTCGTCAACGAAATGGCGCCGCGTCCGCACAACAGCGGCCATTACACGATCGATGCCTGCGTCACCAGCCAGTTCGCACAGCAGGCGCGCGCGATGGCACGCCTGCCGCTGGGCGACGTGCGCCAGCATTCGCCGGCTGCGATGCTGAACATCCTTGGCGACATCTGGTTCGAGGCCGGCGCCGACGACAAGACCGCAACGCCGCGCGAACCGGCGTGGGATCGCGTGCTGGCATTGCCGGGCGCGAACCTGCATCTGTACGGCAAGGATACCGCGCGCCGCGGCCGCAAGATGGGGCACATCACCTTTGTCGCGCCGACGCTGGCCGAAGCGCAGGCCAATCTGCGCAAGGCTTGCGAGATTCTCGGCATTACTGCCTGAGCTCCGACCTTGCCCATGTCTGACGCGTCCCTGGACTGGCTCGCCATTCGCGATGCCGCGCGCCGCCTGGAGCGTGGTGAACTCGTCGCGTTTCCAACCGAGACCGTGTACGGCCTCGGGGCGGATGCGGAAAATCCCTGCGCGGTCACCTACATCTACGAAGCCAAGGGCCGGCCATCCAATCATCCGGTCATTGTGCACGTCGCGCCGGAAGCCGATCTGACGCATTGGGTGGCGTCCATCCCGGACGATGCGCGCAAGCTGATCGATGCCTTCTGGCCCGGCCCGCTGACGCTGATCCTGAAGCGCGCCGTCAATATTCCGGCGGCCGTTTCCGGCGGCCAGGACACGATCGGCATCCGTTGTCCCTCGCATCCGGTAGCGCAAGCGCTGCTGCGCACCTTCAAAGATGGCAAGGGCGGCATCGCCGCGCCTTCAGCCAACAAGTTCGGCCATGTCAGTCCGACCACTGCGCAACACGTGCGCGATGAATTCGGCGCCGATCGCAACGGACTGTTGCATTGCATCCTGGAAGGCGGACAAAGCGAGGTCGGCATCGAATCGACCATCCTCGACTTGTCGCGCGGCCGCGCGGTATTGCTGCGGCCCGGCCAGATCAGCGCCGAGCGCATTGCCGAGGTGTTGGGCACCATGCCAGAAATGCCGGATGCGGAAGCGCCGCGCGCGTCAGGCACGCTCGAATCGCATTACGCGCCGCATACGCCGGTTGCGCTCGTCGATCGCGCCATGATCGACGATACCTTGCGGCGCCTGCATGAACGCGGGCGGCGTGTGGCCTTGCTGCATCACGGAGTGAATGCGGTGCCGGTTGCCGCGCAGCTCGCGCTTACGGCGGAGGCAGGCGCCTATGCGCACGACCTGTATGCGGCGCTGCGCAAGATGGATGAAGCGCATGCCGATCTGATCATGGTGGAAACGCCGCCGTGCACATCGGCGTGGCAGGGCGTCAACGACCGCTTGCGCCGCGCGGCGCATGATTCGGCCGGAATAGTGAATCGTATGCTGGACGCGCCGGCGAATTAGAGCTGCTTGCCGGACAGGAAGCGGCCGCCGTGGAAGATCAACGGTTCCTGCGGCAGCACGTCGCAGCATTCGACTTCGCCGACGAAGATGACGTGATCGCCTTCAGGATAGCGGCTGCGGTTATGGCATTCGAACCATGCAGCGGCGCCGGCCAGAATCGGCAGCCCGGTCGGCGACAGCGTGTATTCCACGCCCTCGAAGCGATCCCTCGAAGGCTGCGCGAATTTGTCCGCCAGCTCGAGCTGGTGCGCCGACAGGATGTTGATCACGTAATGCGAATTGCCGCTGAATACCGGCAGGCTGTTGGCGCGTTGCGCCAGACTCCACAGCACCAGCGGCGGCGTCAGGGATACGGAATTGAAGGAACTGGCCGTGAGGCCGAGAAAGCTGCCATCGTCCAGGCGAGTGGTGATGACGGTCACGCCGGTGGCGAATTGCGAAAGCGCGTCGCGAAAATGACGCGCATCCAGTTGCGCCGGCGCATTGCGGGAAGAAGTAGACATCGATGACTCAGCAAATTTTTCTCATTATGCCGAAAAGCCTTGTGCGGAGCAAAAACGACACAGCTAGTAGCTTGCCATGACGACTGAATCGGACAAACTCTTTGATCTCCTGCGCCGGCATGCGACGCAGCACCCGGATGCCATCGCATCGCGCTCGCCGCGCCGCACCGTCACCTACCGCAAATTCTGGTCGCGCATCGAACGTGCCACGGCGCGCCTGATCGGCGAATGGCAGGTGCGGCCGGGCGAGATCGTGGCGTACTGGGGCTGCGGGCATCAGGATGCGCTGATGCTCTACATTGCAGTCGCGCGTTGCGGCGCGCGCCTGCTGCCGCTGGAACATGCTGCGCTGCGCACTGATGCCAAAGCCTTTCTGCATGCTCGTCCGGCGAAGTTATTGCTGCACGATGACGAATTGACAGACTATGCGTCCTTGCCCGCAGAGACCGTTTCTGATCTTTCCTCGCTGATCGCGACGCGCTGCCACCATTATCCGGCCGTGTTCGAGGACGACGCGCAGCCCAGCCTGATCACGCTGACGCACGCAGACAACGGCACGCTCACATACAGCGAACGCAGCCTGGCAGCGGTACAGGCGTCGGGCGGCAGCCAGGCGTCGTCATTCAAGGTGAGCGGCAGTTTGTTCGACTCCGCCATTCTGGACAAATGCGTGCTGCCCGTGCTGACGGCACGCGGCACCGTCGTTTTCCGCTGAAGCCGATCCGATATTCGCCGCTTATGTGTTGTTCCGCACACGAGGCGACATACTTTTGGCGTTAATTTAGTTGCGGATGTTCAACACGAAGAGGATGCGCTACAGTCATATGCGTATCGTCAACTGAGCAATGGAGCAATGTCATGGCAACGGAAATCGCAACCCTGGGAGGCGGCTGCTTCTGGTGCAC
The DNA here is from genome assembly GCA_035563975.1 of Oxalicibacterium sp. GTDB lineage: Bacteria > Pseudomonadota > Gammaproteobacteria > Burkholderiales > Burkholderiaceae_D > Oxalicibacterium. Next base: position 13,348 of record DATMTZ010000168.1, read on the forward strand.
CGAAGCGGTGTTTCAGCAACTGAAAGGGGTGCAGGCGGTCGAGTCCGGCTATACCGGCGGGCAGATTGCGCACCCGACCTACGAGCAGATCTGCGAAGGCACGACCGGCCACGCGGAAGTGGTGCGTCTGACGTTTGACCCGTCGGTAGTCAGCTTTCGCGAGATTCTCGAAGTCTTCTTCACGATCCACGATCCGACCACGCTGAACCGCCAGGGCAACGACGTCGGCACGCAATACCGTTCCGTCATCTACTATCACTCGCCGCAACAGCAGGACACGGCGAAACACGTCATTTCCGAAATGGCAAACGTGTGGGATGCGCCGATCGTGACGGAACTCAGTCCCGCGGAGACCTTTTACAAGGCGGAGAGCTATCACCAGAATTACTTCCGTCAGAATCCGATGCAAGGTTATTGCGCCTTCATCGTGGCGCCCAAGGTGGCCAAGTTCAGGAAGACATTCAGCGAAAAGCTGGCGCAGGGCGCTGACGCGATGTAAGCGCCGCTTGCTTGCGGCACGGAGGCTGTCATGCACATCGAAGAATCGGTCAAACTGGATTTCAAGGATGTGCTGATTCGTCCGAAGCGCTCGACGCTGACATCGCGGCAGGAGGTCGACATTCATCGGGAGTTCGTTTTCCGCCATTCCGGCAGGTGCTATCGCGGCATTCCGATCATTGCCGCCAACATGGATACGACCGGGACCATCGCGATGGCACGTGCCTTCGGCGCGCACGACTTGTCGGTCGCCCTGCACAAGCACTATTCGCCGGATCAACTGATTGCCTTCTTCCGCTCGCTGCGCGACGGCGGAACGGCCGCTTCGACGGCATTCTATTCGATGGGAATCGGCGCATCCGACCACGAGAAATTCTGCGCGGTGATGGAGCAGGCTGGGGACACGATCGAGTATGTGTGCATCGACGTGGCGAACGGCTACACCGAGGGTTTCATCCACTTCGTCAAGAAAATGCGGCAGCAGTTTCCGCAACTGACGATCATGGCCGGGAACGTGGTGACCGGCGACATCACCGAAGAGCTGATCCTCGCCGGCGCCGATATCGTGAAGGTCGGCATCGGGCCTGGTTCTGTCTGCACCACGCGCAAGATGACCGGCGTCGGCTATCCGCAACTGTCCGCCGTGATCGAATGCGCAGATGCCGCGCACGGACTCGGTGGCCAGATCTGCGCCGACGGCGGCTGCGTGGTACCGGGCGACCTGGCGAAGGCCTTCGGCGGCGGCGCCGATTTCGTCATGCTGGGCGGCATGCTGGCCGGCCATGACGAAAGCGAGGGTGAACTGGTCGAGCGCGATGGCAGGAAGTTCAAGCGCTTCTATGGCATGAGCAGCCGCGCCGCAATGGAAAAATACGCGGGCGGCGTGGCCGAATACCGCGCCACCGAAGGCAAGGAAGTGTTGGTCGAATACCGCGGACCGGTCGCCAATACCTTGCAGGAGATACTGGGCGGCGTGCGTTCGGCCTGCACCTATGTCGGCGCGCGCAAACTGAAGGAACTGACCAAGCGCACGACTTTCATCCGCGTTGCGCAACAGCTCAACGAATCGTTCGGCAAATCCTGAAGCGATGAGTTGCCGGCTCTTTTTCGCCTTGTGGCCGGACAACGCGACGCGCGCGGCCTTCTGCGCCTTGCAGGGACGTCTGCAAGGCGGCCGGCCGGTGCCGGCGGCCAATCTGCATCTGACCCTGGCGTTTCTCGGGCAGCAGCCGGAAAGCTTGTTGCCGGTGCTGCGCGCACTGCCTTCTCGCTGGGCCGATTTCGATTGCCTGCTGCAGTTTGACCAGCTTGGCTACTTCAGTCGTCCGCGCATTGCCTGGACCGGCATGCGAAATATTCCGCAGCCCTTGACGGATCTGCGTCAAAGCGTGCTGGCGGCGCTGGCGGAAGCCGGTGTGGCATTGCCCGTTCATGATGGCTTCGTTCCACACGTCACGCTGCTGCGCGATGCGGAACAGCCGCAGCGCAGCGGTGTCGGGGCGTTCGCATGGCGAGCGCAAGGCGTGGTGCTGGTGGAATCGGTACCGCAGGCCGGCGGCTCGCGGTACCGCGTTCTTTGCGATGAAGGGAAGTGATCAGGCGGCGGCCGAAGCAGCTGTTTCGGTTTGACGGGCCTGTTCGGCCAGCTTGCGCAGCACGTGGGATGCGGCGACCAGGCCGAAGGACGCGGTTACCACCATGGCCGAACCGTAGCCGGCGCAGTTGAGCCCGGTCACGCCCGGCGTACTGCCGATCTCGCAGGCGTCTTCCGTGTCGGGCATACGCAGCGGTTCAGTCGAGTAAACGGCATCGATGCCGAACTTGTTCTTGGTGCCGCGCGGAAAACCGTGTTCGGCGCGCAGGCGCTTGCGCACTTTTGCCAGCAGCGGTTCCTGCTCGGTGCGGCACAGGTCGATGACTTCGATGCGGGTCGGATCGATCTGGCCGCCGGCGCCGCCTATCGTCACCAGCTTCAATCCATGCCGGCGGCAATAGGCGATCAGCGCCGTCTTTGCACGCACGTTGTCGATCGCATCGATAATGTAATCGTAGCGGTGTGTGCCGATCATCTGCTCCAGATTGTCGGCCGAGATAAAATCCTCGATCTCGGTGACCTTGCAATACGGATTGATCTGCGCGATGCGCTGGCTGAGCGCCGTGACTTTCGCTTGTCCCAGCGTGTCGGTCAATGCGTGAACCTGGCGATTGATGTTGGACTCTGCCACATTGTCGAGATCGATCATTGTGATGCTGCCGATGGCGCTGCGGGCGAGCGCTTCCACCACCCAGGAACCGACGCCGCCGACGCCGATCACGCAGATGTGCGCGTGACGAAAACGTTCCAGCGCCGCCTTGCCGTACAGGCGCGCAATACCGCCAAAGCGGCGATCGAAATCGATCTCGTCCGCAAAGGATTCGGGAAATGGCGTGGACAGAAGTTGCATCCCGCCATTTTACCGGACGGCAAGCTAAACTGATGCCTGGGCGAAAGGCGATTGTCGCGAAATAGCCATGACGTTTCTGCAAGCTCTTGTACAAGGAATCACCGATGTCCATAGCCCATCTCCGTACCGATTACAGCCAGGCGGCACTTTCGGAAGCCGATACCGATCCGGATCCCATCAAGCAGTTTGCGAAATGGTTTGAAGAAGCGTTGCACGCGCAAGTACCGGAACCGAATGCGATGGGAGTATCAACGGTGGGCGAGGATGGCAGGCCCTCATCGCGCATCCTGCTGATCAAGGATTTCGACGAACGCGGCTTCACCTGGTTTACCAACTACGACAGCCGCAAGGGCTTGCATTTGAGCAAGAAGCCCTATGCGGCGCTGCTGTTCCACTGGGTGGAGCTGGAACGTCAGGTAAGAATCGAAGGCCGCGTTGAACAGGTAACCGCCGAAGAAAGCGAGCGCTACTTTCAGAGCCGGCCGTTGAAGAGCCGTATCGGCGCACTGGCGTCGGCGCAAAGCCAGCCGATCGCGGACCGCGCGCTGCTGGAACAACAATTTCATCAGGCAGAAGAAAAGTACGGCGAACACCCGCCGCGTCCCGAACATTGGGGCGGCTATCGTCTGCAGCCGGACTACGTGGAGTTCTGGCAGGGCCGGCGTTCGCGCATGCACGACCGTATTGCATATCGCAAGAACGAAGCCGGCGTCTGGGTGCGGCAACGCCTGCAGCCGTAAAAAGCGTCTGCGCCCGAACGGTGCGCGACGCTTCTTCCGGTGGCGCGAGGGTCAAACGCGGTAGTAGATGTCGTCGCTGCCGTCGATCTTGAAGCCGCCGTCATCCAGCTTCTGCGCCAGCTTCGCCGTATCCTTCACGCGGTAGCCTTCGAAGCCGCGCGGCAAGTGCAGACTGCCGAAATCCAGATACGTGAGTTGCGGGGTAACGTACTGCAGCGGAAGGATTTTGCCAGCAGTATTCTTGACGCTGAATTCTTCTGCAACTTTCATGACATTTCCTTTCTTGATGATTTCCCAAAAAATGGAATGCCCGAGGCGATTCCGCTTCCGTAAATAGAATCCGCTTGGGAAAAAATCAAGAGGGGTTGGCGACGGCAGGACAAGCGATGCCGGGCTAGCCGAACGTGAAGGCATATGCGCCGACGCCCGGATCGAGGAAGCGGATCTCGAACGTACGGTCTTTCACCGCGCCGGACTGCCGCACGAGCTGGTAGAGCCGCGTCTCGGTGACCACGCCCTTGCCGCCGGCGTCGGTATCCGAACCGTGATGTTCGCCCGGTGCGCGGCCGTCGACGCTGACCTGAAAGCGTACCGGCTTGCCGTCAGCGCCAGGGCCGAGCACCAGATGCAGGTCGCGTGCGCTGAAGCGATACGCGATGCTGCCGCCCGCACGGTTCAGGCGCGCGCGTTCCGCGCCGACGGTCCAGTTGCCGCCGAGGCTCCATTCGTTCAGGCCCGGTGCGCCGGCCACATAGTCGTTGGCAAGGTCCCTTTTCAGACCGCCGCGCGAAACAAAGTTTGATGCCTGTTCGTAGCCGACATAGGTTTCGCCGGAGCGCAGGTGTGCGATGTCGGGCGCCGCCTGTTCGCCGCCCGCTCGCGGCGCCGTGAACGGTCCCATCGCATCGCGCCTGCCGGCTTCCGCCAGCAACGACTGGATGATTTTCTCCGCCTTGTCATAGTTGCCTTCGCCGATGAGGCGCGACCGCACCTGACCCTGCGCATCGACGATGTAGAAGACCGGCCACCCGATATTATGAAAGGCGTTCCACACGCGACGGTTGCTGTCGACCGCGATCGGATAGTCGATCTTGAAGCGTGCGATCGCCTTTTCGACGTTCGTGGTGTCTTTCTCGAAGCCGAATTCCGGCGTGTGCACGCCGATCACGACCAGGCCCTGATCGCGATACTTGTCGGCCCAGGCCCGCACATGCGGCAGGGTGCGGATGCAGTTGATGCAGGAATAAGTCCAGAAATCCACCAGCACGACCTTGCCGCGCAATTGCTCGCTGGTGAGGGCTGGCGAATTCAGCCATGCCGTTGCGCCATCCAGCGGCGGCAATTTGCCGAGGAAAGGCAGGTCGCTGCGATATCCGCTGTCGACTGTGCCGTTCGCTGCTTCCTTGTGTCCCGCTGCATCAGCCGCCGACATGTTGCCGAGCGCTGCTGCGACGGTGACGGCAAGCGCGATCAGCGTTGCTGCCGCGAGCCAGCCGAAACGCTTGTGAAAAAGACTGCCGAGATCGGACATCATGGAAAACTCCTTCAGGTAAGACAAACAAACGGATAAGGTGAGGCGGATGAAATGCAAGGCGAGCAAATGGCCCGCCTGCGCCATTTTTCTTAGTTCGGTCGATCCGCTCGCGTATCGCCGGCGGCCTCTTCAATCACTCTCGTCACCGCATCGGGGTGCGACACCATGACGACGTGAGAAGCGCCCGTCACTTCGACGACATCCTTCGCATGCGCGCGCTTGGCCATGAAGCGCATCGCTTC
>DATMTZ010000169.1:0-9045 GCA_035563975.1 Oxalicibacterium sp.
GTTATGTAGCGGTCTTGAACAATTTACCGCAGCAGTTTATTGAATTTTCGGTAAATGCAGGGGTATTGCGCTTCGGCGAATTTGTGACCAAGCCCGGCCGCACCTCGCCTTACTTTTTTAACGCGGGCCTGTTCAACCAGGGCGGGACGCTGGCGCGGATTGCCGATTTTTATGCGCAGACGCTGATCGATTCCGGGCTTGAGTTCGATATGCTGTTCGGGCCTGCCTACAAAGGCATCACGCTGGCCTCGTCGACGGCGGTGGCGCTGGCGAACAAGGGGCGCGACGTGCCGTTTGCGTTCAACCGCAAGGAAGCCAAGGCGCACGGCGAGGGCGGCAACCTGGTCGGCGCCAAGCTGCAGGGGCGGGTGGTCATTATCGACGACGTGATTTCCGCCGGCACCTCGGTGCGCGAATCGGTCGACCTGATCCGTGCGGCGGGCGCCACGCCGTGCGCAGTGCTGATCGCGCTGGATCGCATGGAGCGGTCGGGACGCGACGATGCGCTGTCCGCGCACTCGGCGGTGCAGGATGTCAGCGCGACTTACGGCATGCCGGTGATTTCGATTGGCAATCTGAGCGATCTGTTCGAATATATATCCAGTGCCGGCGCGGATTCCGCGCATGCACAATACAAAGAAGCGATCGCGGCTTATCGCGAGAAGTACGGCGTGAGCTGACGGCGCTAACCGGGGAGGGAAGATGCGGACTGCGGTCAAGACATTGTTGCTGTGTGCGTCACTGGCGGCACCTGCCGCGCACGCAGATATCTTCATGTGCAAGACCGCGAACGGCCGCACCTTGACATCCGACCGCCCGATTCCCGAGTGCGCCGACCGCGCGATCCGGGAATACAGCAACAAGGGCCAGTTGAGGAAGGAAGTTCCCGCACCGCTCACCCAGCAGCAGCGGCATGAAATGGCCGAACAGCAGGCGCAGCAGAAAGCGGCGCAAGCCGCAGCGGCCGAACAGCGGCGTGAAGACCGCGCACTGATGGCCCGCTATCGCAGCGAGGACGATATTGCCGAGGCACGTCAGCGCGCCGGCGCCGTACTGAACGAGCAGGTCACGCAACAGAAAGCGGCGGTGGCTGCGGCGGAGTCCGAATGGGCCGCGGCGCAGAAGGCGGACGCCGCGCTCAAGAGCAGCGGGAAATCGACGCCCGATACGCAGGCGCGTGTGGCGAAGAGCGCGCAGAAGGTTCTCGATGCGCGCATGTCGCTGCGCGACACGCAGGCCGCGCTGGCGCGGGTCAACGCGCAGTACGACCAGATTCTGCAACGCTATCGCGATATTACGCAGACCGCTTCCGCACAATAGTGCAGCTCTTTCTCGTGGTGCGCGTCCTCATATTCATGGGATGGCGCGGCTGCAATGCGTCACCTATGATCGCCGACGCAGGACATCTTTATTCATCAAAAGGGGAGGAAGCCATGACTTTTTTCGAGTCCGTTCGCACCTGCTTTGCGAAGTACGCCGATTTCAAGGGGTGTGCCGTGCGCTCCGAATTCTGGTGGTGGCTGCTGTTCAATGTGATCGTGAGTTTTGCGCTTGGCATTGTCAGTGACAAGCTCTCCCTGGTTTTTTCACTGGCGGTGCTGCTGCCTAACATCGCCGTAACGACGCGCAGGCTGCATGACACCGACCGCAGCGGCTGGTGGCAGCTGATCGGGCTGATTCCCTTGATTGGCTGGATCGTGCTGCTGGTATGGTGCGCGCAGGAAGGCAAGACCAGCCGCTTTGCATGAGATTCTGCGACATCGCACCGTCATCAAGGCGGTGTGTCATTGACCGTCTCCTGTTTTTTCACGGGATGCTCTGATGTTCATTATTCCCGTCGGCAACAGGGTGGACTGGAAGCGCCCGCCGGTCGCAACGCTGCTGCTGATCCTGATCAACTGCCTGGTGTTCTTTGTGCTGCAGTCGACCGACGAGCGCGCGGAAACGAAGGCGGCGCAATACTATGCAGCTTCCGATTTGCCGGGCTGGGAATACCCGCGTTACGCCGATTACCTGGAGCGGCAGAACATGCCGGAAGAGCGTCAGCGCTTCCTCGCGGTATCGGCGCGCAGCAAGGACGCTGCTCTCGTTCTGATGGAAAGCGATGCGCGCTTCATCGGGCTGCTCGGAAGCGGGCAGATCATCACGTCTGCCGACGCGGAATTCAATACCTGGAAGAACGAACGTCATCGTTACGAATCGATGCGTTCGTTCACCAGCCGCTACGTCTATGAAGTCGACGATCCGCGCACCGTCACCATGCTGGTGTCGGCCTTCATGCATGGCGGCATCGATCACCTGCTCGGCAATATGCTGGTGTTGTTCCTGGTCGGCTTTCTTGTTGAAGCGGTGGTCGGCAAGGCCTTGTTTTTGCTGGCCTATTTTCTGTCGATCGGCACTGCGACACTGGTGTTCACGTTGACGGCGGCACCCGGCGTATCCGCGCTTGGCGCTTCCGGCGCGATTGCCGGCGTGATGGGTTTGTACGCTGTCGTTTTCGGTTTGCGCAAAATCGACTTTTTTTATTCCATCGGCTTCTATTTCGATTACGTGCGCGCGCCCGCGCTGCTTCTGCTGCCCTTGTGGCTGGGCAACGAGCTGTTCCAGTTTCTGTCGGAACGCCATGCGCAGATCGGCTACATGGCGCATTTCGGCGGCTTGCTCGGCGGCGCGGCCATCGGCATACCGTATCGCTGGCTGAAGTCGCGCACGATCGCCGAGCGTCACCAGGCCGTAGAGCGTGGCGAAGCGGAAGCAGAGACGTTTCAGCGCGGCATGGATCACCTGGGCGCGATGGAATTCCGCAAGGCGCTGGATATCTTCAAATCCCTGCAGGCGCAACATCCGGCCGACATCAAGCTGAAATGGCTGGTCTATCGTGCTGCAAAATCGGAGCCGGCCGGCGATGATTATCACCGCGCCGCCATCGCCCTGCTCGCATCCGGGATCCACGGCGCTGATGCGGATCGGCAAATCCACCAGCTTTTTCACGAATACCTGGATACGGCGCGCCCGGCGCCGCGTCTGCGGCCGGATTTACTGGCGAATCTCGCGAAGCGTTTTGCCGATGCAAATTATCAGGACGACGCGGAAAAGCTGGCAACCTTATTGCAGCGCGCTGCGCCGGCGCATTCCGCATTGCCGTCCGTCTTGCTGGCGCTGGCGCGCGGATACTATCGCGCCCAACGCAGGGAAAAGTTCGAGGCGACCATCGCCGCGCTGATGCGTCAGTTTCCAGACACGGAAGAAGCGCAGGCGGCCGGCGGCATGTTGCGCATCGCCTAGTCGAGCGCCATTTGCCGGGACAGCGCGTCCATGTAATGGCGCGCGTCGTCGGCCGCTGCATGCCCCGGGAATTTGATTTGCAACCCGCGCAGTATCTTCAACGCTTCTTCGCGCCGTTGATAGTGATCACCAAGGATGCGCGCCGACAGCAGATAAATCGACGGAATGTGCGGATGATTTGGATAGCGCTTGTCGAAGCGCCGCATCAGATCCAGCGCCAGCTTGTGTCGCTTCGCCATGTGGGCCGCGGATGCGAGATCGTGAATCTGCGTGGAATCCTGCAACGTAAATTCCGGATCGCGCGCCAGGCATTGCTCGCACAGGTCGAGCGCCTGGAACATGCGTTTTTCATTGGCCAGTTTTGCAATGAACTCCCGCGCGTGCTGCAGCGCCGCCGTCGATTTGCCGGAGGCAACCAGCAGCTTCTGATAGCGCTCGTGCAGCGCATTGTCTTCCCAGTGCTGGCGCAGCGCCTCGCGCAATAAATCGATCGCTTCTTCCTGCCGGCCATCCGCAATCAGCGCGCTCAGCTTTGCCATGACCGGATCGGTCGGCTTGCCGCGCGACAGCTTCGCCTGCGCCTGATCGAAATCCACCGCGGCATCGAAACCGAGCTTGTCGTGGTACTGGTAAATCGCGTAGCCCATCATGTGATAGCAGATCAGCACGAAGTAGAACTCGACAAAGCTGGTCAGCGGGAGCGCCAGCCATGCGCCCATGTTCCTTTGCAAGAAAGCCTGCAGCCATTCGCTGCTGGCGCTCAGCGACAGCAGCACGAAGCACAGCGCGAGATAGGGTGAGCCGATCGATTTGATGTAGAAGAAGATGCGGGCCGGGTTGAGCGCTTCGGTCAGGCTTCTCGATACGGCGATGATCATGATGCCGGCGGGCAGCGTCAGATTGATCGCGATGCCGAGGGCGACGCCCGGCATGCCCAGCGTGGAAGCAAGCAATACGAAAAGCAGGCCGAGGATGATGATCAGTCCGAACTGCCGGAACACCTGTGCAGCGTCGCCTTCGCTGCTGTTGACGTCGTTCGGTTCGTCGAAGCGGCCGTCCGCCGTGCGTTCCATCACGAGAAACGCGTATTTCAGGAAGACGACCCACAGGATCAGCCGCAAGGGCAGGCCCAGCAGCGGCAGCGTGAACAGCGAGATGCAGCTGATGATGGAGTAGCCGGCGATGCGCAGCAGCGAACCGGTCTGCATCGGATAAAGGAAGAAGCGCGGGAAGCGGCGCCAGAACGGCGTGAATGCGGGGCGCGTGCGGGCCGAGAAGTGCTCGTTATTGGACATTATTATGAAGAGCAATACAGGGAATGCTGCGATCCTAGCAGATCGCGTTGCGCTTGCAATGGGAGCTGCGCGCGATTTTATCTTCTGTCATTTCGACACCACAGCGTCCTATGCCAAGACGACCGGAATGCCCGGAATAGTCACTTGCGGGTTTCAAGATCAGTGTGATCGACAGCGGCTACTAGTCGACAATCAACTGCAAGCTGCCAAAGAAAAAGCGCGCTTTCGATGAGCGCGCTTTTTGATCTGGCGAGACGGCAGTTAGGCCGATAATTTCTTCTTCAGCAGTTCCGTCAGCTGCGCCGGGTTTGCCTTGCCCTTGCTGGCCTTAATCGCCTGGCCGATCAGCGCGTTGAATGCCTTCTCCTTGCCGGCGCGGAATTCTTCGACCGACTTGGCGTTAGCAGCCAGCACCTCGTCGACGATTTTTTCCAGCGCGCCGCTGTCGGAGATCTGCTTCAAGCCCTTCGATTCGATGATGTCGTCGGCCAGTGTTGTGCTGTTCGATTTCGCTTCCCACATCGCGCCGAACACTTCCTTCGCGATCTTGTTGGAGATCGTGCCGTCGGCGATGCGCTTCAGTAGCAGCGCGAATTGTGCCGGTGCGACCGGCGATGCGTCGATCTCGATACCTTCGCGGTTCAGCGTGGACGAAACATCGCCCATCAGCCAGTTGGCGACGGGTTTGGCCTGATCATTGCCGGCGGCGGCGACGGTTTGTTCGAAATACGCGGCCATCGCCTTCGATTGCGTCAACACCGATGCATCGTATTCGGACAGACCGTAGTCGCGCGAAAAGCGCTCGCGCATCGCGCCCGGCAATTCCGGCATCGCTGCCTGCACGCGCGCGATCCATTCTTCGCTGATGGCCAGTGGCGGCAGGTCGGGATCGGGGAAATAGCGATAGTCATGCGCGTCTTCCTTGCTGCGCATTTCGCGGGTTTCGCGCTTGTCCGGATCGTACAGGCGCGTCGCCTGCACCACGCGGCCGCCGTCCTCGATCAGTTCGATCTGGCGGCGCACTTCGTAGTTGATCGCGTCTTCCAGGAAGCGGAAGGAGTTCAGGTTCTTGATCTCGCAGCGCGTGCCGTATTCCTTTTGGCCCAGCGGGCGCACCGAGACGTTGGCGTCGCAGCGGAAGGAGCCTTCCTGCATGTTGCCGTCGCAGATGCCGAGCCAGGTGACGAGCGTGTGCAAGGCCTTCGCGTATGCGACCGCTTCGGCAGCGCTGCGCATGTCCGGTTCGGTGACGATTTCCAGCAGCGGCGTACCGGCGCGATTGAGGTCGATGCCGCTCATGCCGTGATAATCCTCGTGCAGTGACTTGCCGGCATCTTCTTCCAGATGGGCGCGCGTCAGTTGCACGGAACGGATTTCCGTCTTGCCGTCGACTTCCAGCGGAAACGACACTTTGCCGCCCTGCACGACCGGCAGATCCATCTGGCTGATCTGGTAACCCTTGGGCAGATCGGGGTAAAAATAATTCTTGCGCGCGAACACCGAGATCGGTGCGATGTGTGCGCCGATCGCAAGGCCGAACTGGATCGCGCGTTCCACCGCCGCGCGGTTCATCACTGGCAGCGCGCCCGGCAGCGCCAGATCGACTGGCGAGGTCTGCGTGTTCGCCTCGGCGCCGAACTGCGTCGGCGAACCGCTGAAAATCTTGGTGCTGGTCGTCAACTGCGCGTGCGTTTCCAGACCGATGACCACTTCCCACTGCATGTTGTGTCCTTCTCGCCTGCCGGCGTTCGTGTTCAGGCTTCTGCCGGCTGGCGCTGATGCCAGTCGGTGACTTGTTGATACTGGTGTGCGACGTTCAGCAGCTTCGCTTCGGCGAAGTAGTTGCCGATGATTTGCAAGCCGACCGGCCGCTTGCCGTTCTTGTCGCCCTGGCCGAAACCGCACGGAACCGACATGCCGGGCAGGCCGGCCAGGCTGGTCGACAGTGTGTAGATGTCGGCCAGGTAATTGGCGACCGGATCGTCGGCCTTGTCGCCGAGATCCCAGGCGACGGTCGGCGCGACCGGGCCCATGATGACGTCGCACTGCCGATTTGGTCCAGACAGGGCGTTGCGGAAGTCGTCCGCGATCAGGCGGCGCAGCTTTTGCGCTTGCACATAGTAGGCGTCGTAATAGCCATGCGACAGCACGTAGGCGCCGACCAGGATGCGGCGCTTGACCTCGTCGCCGAACCCTTCGGCGCGCGTCTTGCGGTACATGTCGGACAGGTCCTTGTATTCCTTGGCGCGATAGCCGTAGCGCACGCCGTCGAAACGGCTGAGATTCGACGACGCTTCGGCCGGCGCGATCACGTAGTAGGTCGGGATCGACAATTCCGTCTTCGGCAGCGAGATGTCGACCAGCGTGGCGCCGAGCTTTTCATATTCGGCCAGCGCTGCACGCACCGCCTGTTCGACGTCAGGCGCCAGGCCTGCGCCGAAGTACTCGCGCGGGATGCCGATCTTCAAGCCTTTCAGGTCGGCGCTCAGCTCACGCGTGAAATCTTCCTGCGGGCGCTGCACGCTGGTCGAGTCGCGTTCGTCGAAGCCGACCATCGCGTTCAGCAGCATTGCGCAATCCTCGGCGGTCTGCGCAATCGGGCCGCCCTGGTCGAGCGAGGAAGCGAAGGCGATCATGCCGAAGCGCGACACGCTGCCGTAAGTCGGCTTGATGCCGGTCACGCCGCATAGCGCGGACGGCTGGCGGATCGAGCCGCCGGTATCGGTGGCAGTGGCGGCCGGCGTCAGGCGCGCGGCAATCGCGGCGGCCGAACCACCGGACGAGCCGCCCGGGATCGCGGTTTTGTCCCACGGGTTTTTCACCGGACCGAAGTACGAATTTTCATTCGATGAGCCCATCGCGAACTCGTCGCAATTCAGTTTGCCCAACGTGACCATGCCGGCCTGGTTGAAGCGTTCGACCACGGTGGCGTCGAACGGGCTGACGTAGTTTTCCAGCATCTTCGAGGCGGCGGTCGAGCGCCAGCCGCGCGTGACGAAGATGTCCTTGTGCGCGATCGGGATGCCGGTCAGCGCCGTGGCGTCGCCGTGCGCAAGGCGTTCGTCGGCGGCGCGCGCCTGCTGCATGGTCAGTTCACGGTCGACATGCAGGAAGGCATTGAGGTCGCTCTGCCCGATGCGGGCGAGGAACAATTCGGCCAGCTCGGCCGCGGAAACCTGCTTGCCTTGCAGCAGCGTGGAGAGTTCCTTGAGGGTTTTGGTATGCATGGATCTTTACAGTGATTCGGTGAGCGTCGCGTGACGCCGGCGCGAGGCGTTTATTCGATGACCTTGGGAACCAGGTACAGGCCATCCTGCGTGGCGGGCGCGACCTTCTGGTAGTCGTCGCGGCGATTCGGTTCGCTGACCGCGTCGTCGCGCAGGCGCAGCGACAGCGCGGGCTGGATGGCGGCGACCGGATGGTTCAGCGGCTCGACGCCGGTGGTATCGACCGCGCGCAGCTGTTCGACCAGTGCAAAGATGCCATTGAGCTTGTCCAGCGTGCTGGCGGCCTGTTCGCCGTTCAGTTCGAGCTGCGCCAGAACGGACAGGCGCTGGACATCGGAGAGTTCAAGAGACATGGTTGGGAAGCGGCAGCGCCGCGATGTAATGTTGAAAATGCCGGGAAAACAAGTGCGTTGGCTAAGGTGAATCAATGCTGAAAAATGCGACAAAAATGGCGCGTTTTACCCACATTTTTGGGATTCCAGCAGGGTAATTTACTCGGAATTATAAGGTAGAATATCGCGCTATTGCCTTGCTGGCGCCATGCGGCCGCCGCGGGCAGGAACACTTCACTCATTCAAGCGCGGCGCATGCTGCGTCACCAGGACAAATTCATGTTTGGATTTCTGCGCAGTTATTTTTCGAACGATCTGGCCATCGACCTGGGTACCGCCAACACCCTGATTTACGTACGCAGTGCGGGCATCGTGCTGGACGAACCGTCGGTCGTGGCGATCCGCCAGCAGGGCGGACCGAACGCCAAGAAGACCATCATGGCAGTCGGCAAGGAAGCCAAGCAGATGCTGGGCAAGGTGCCTGGCAACATCGAGGCGATCCGCCCGATGAAGGACGGCGTGATCGCCGACTTCACCGTCACCGAGCAGATGCTCAAGCAGTTCATCCGCATGGTGCACGACACCAAGCTGTTCAAACCGTCCCCGCGCATCATCATCTGCGTTCCCTGCGGTTCTACCCAGGTCGAGCGCCGCGCGATTCGCGAATCCGCACTCGGTGCCGGTGCCGCGCAGGTCTACCTGATCGAGGAACCGATGGCAGCCGCGATCGGCGCCGGCCTGCCGGTGTCGGATGCGACCGGCTCGATGGTGGTCGATATCGGCGGCGGCACGACCGAAGTCGGCATCATCTCGCTGGGCGGCATGGTGTACAAAGGTTCGATCCGCGTCGGCGGCGACAAGTTCGACGAAGCGATCGTCAACTACATCCGCCGCAACTACGGCATG
>DATMTZ010000170.1:0-11500 GCA_035563975.1 Oxalicibacterium sp.
CAAGAAAAAATATCTGTCAGAATGTCCGACAGTTTCCTAACGGCATATATGCGGGAAGCTTGAATCGCGCGGCACCTTGCAGCTTTTTGGGGCAAACGCGATCCAAACTACTCGCGACGAGGTTTTTTATTAGAATGCAGACACTTTTCGATGTTCGCCGCCATGCCGCCCGGCATCGAAACTGCATTGTCGCATCCCATTTTTCTGCTTCTTATCCTCCGAATGGCAACCAAAAAATCCAGCGCCGACTATAGCGAATCTTCCATCCGCGTCCTGAAGGGACTGGAGCCGGTCAAGCAGCGCCCGGGCATGTATACCCGCACCGAGAACCCGCTGCATATCATCCAGGAGGTGATCGACAACGCCTCGGACGAAGCGCTCGGCGGCTACGGCAAGAACATCGTCGTCACGCTGAATGCCGACGGCAGCGTCAGCGTCGAGGATGACGGCCGCGGCATTCCGGTCGGCCTGCATCCGGAAGAAAAGGTGCCGACGGTCGAGATCGTCTTCACGCGCCTGCACGCCGGCGGCAAGTTCGACAAGGGTTCCGGCGGCGCCTACGCATTTTCGGGCGGCCTGCACGGCGTCGGCGTGTCGGTGACCAACGCGCTGTCCAAGCGGCTGGAAATCAACGTCTGGCGCGAAAACGCGTTTCACACCATCGCCTTCGCCGACGGCAATGTGGTCGAGCCGCTGAAATCGCGCCCGCTGGCGCGCGACGAGAAACGCGGCGGCACGCGCGTGACCGCCTGGCCGGATGCCAAATATTTCGATTCGGCGGCGATCCCGATGGCCGAGCTGCAGCGCCTGCTGCGTTCGAAGGCGGTGCTGCTGCCTGGCGTCAAGGTCACGCTGGTCAACGCAAAGACCGGCGAGACGCAGAGCTGGCAATACGAACAGGGCCTGCGCGGCTATCTGACGGAGGCACTGGCGCAGACTTCGCATTCCGATCCGCTGATCCCGCTGTTCGAGGGCGAACAATACGCCAGCGCCGATGCGGAAGGCTTTGCCGAAGGCGAAGGCGCGGCCTGGGTCGTGGCCTGGACCGAAGACGGGCCGGTGGTGCGCGAATCCTATGTCAACCTGATTCCGACTTCCAACGGCGGCACGCACGAGTCCGGCCTGCGCGAAGGCTTGTTCGGCGCGGTCAAGAGTTTCGTCGAGATGCATTCGATGCTGCCGAAAGGCGTCAAGCTGTTGCCGGAAGACGTGTTTGCACGCGTGTCCTTCGTACTGTCGGCCAAGGTGCTCGACCCGCAATTCCAGGGCCAGATCAAGGAACGCCTGAATTCGCGCGACGCGGTGCGCCTGGTCGCCACCTTCTCGCGCCCTGCGCTGGAGCTGTGGCTGAACCAGCACGTCGACTACGGCAAGAAGCTGGCCGAGCTCGTCATCAAGCAGGCGCAATCCCGGCTGCGTTCGGCACAGAAGGTCGAGAAGAAGAAATCGTCCGGCGTCGCCGTGCTGCCGGGCAAGCTGACCGATTGCGAATCGACGGACATCTCGCGCAATGAGCTGTTCCTGGTCGAGGGCGATTCCGCCGGCGGTTCTGCCAAGATGGGCCGCGACAAGGAATTTCAGGCGATCCTGCCGCTGCGCGGCAAGGTGCTGAACTCGTGGGAGACCGAGCGCGACCGCCTGTTCGCCAATAACGAAATCCATGACATTGCGGTAGCGCTCGGCGTCGATCCGCACGGCGCCAACGACACGGTGGATTTCAGCGGACTGCGTTACGGCCGCATCTGCATCCTGTCGGATGCGGACGTCGACGGCTCGCATATCCAGGTGCTGCTGCTGACGCTGTTCTTCAAACATTTCCCGCAACTGATCGATCGCGGCCACATCTGCGTGGCGCGACCCCCGCTGTATCGCGTCGATGCGCCGGCGCGCGGCAAGAAACCGATCCAGAAATTCTATGCGCTGGACGATGGCGAACTGGAAGCGATCGAAGACAAGCTGCGCAAGGACGGCGTCAAGGACAAGGCCTGGGGCATTTCGCGCTTCAAGGGCCTGGGCGAGATGAACGCCGAGCAGTTGTGGGAAACCACGATGAATCCGGACACCCGCCGCCTGCTGCCGGTCGCGCTCGGCGAATTCGACCTGGATGCGTCGGCCACGCGCTTCAATATGCTGATGGGCAAGGGTGAAGCGTCGGCGCGGCGCGCCTGGATCGAAGAGCACGGCAACGAAGTCGAAGCGGACATCTGACCATCATGCGCACGCTCCTGCTGTCCCTCGCCATGTCGCTGCTGCCCGCAGCGGCTGCGCACGCGGACATCTGGGGCTACATCGACGCGCGCGGCGATGCGCACTTCGCCGCCGAGCAGCTGGATGAACGCTATCAGCTGTTCATGAAAGGCGATGCGGAAATGGATGCCTCGCGCATCCTGCCGCCAAGCGCGGCGGAAAAGGACACGCCGCTGTTCCGCTACCTGTCGCAGCATCCGAACCTGAAAAAATACGAGAAATACCTGAACAAGGTTGCGCGCGAATACCAGCTCGATCCGGCCCTGCTGAAGGCGGTGATGGCGGCCGAATCCGGCTTCGATCCGGCGGCCGTCTCGCCGCGCGGCGCGATCGGGCTGATGCAGGTGCTGCCATCGACGGCCGAGCGCTTCGGCCTGCAGGCGGACAAGAAACGCAGCATCGCGCAAAAGCTGACCGATCCGAAAATCAATATCCGCCTCGGCGCGCGCTACCTGCATTTCCTGCACAAGCTGTATCCGGATCAGTTGCCGCTGATGCTGGCGTCCTACAATGCCGGCGAAGGCGCGGTGCAGAAATACAATGCGATTCCACCCTTTCCGGAAACGCGCAACTATGTGAAGGTGGTGACGCAGTTCTATCACCTGTACCAACCTGCCGGCAGCGGGACGGGCAATTTTTCCAGCACCGCCAAACCGGGCAGGCGCCTGCACATGACGATACCGGCCGATCGCCGCAAACCGGCGCTCGAAGAAGCAGACAACGCGCCGCAACCAGTTCAATAACCGCATTTCATCACTGCATTACACACAATGACCGATCAAGGAACTCTTTTCGACGCCGCGCCCACGGGCGATGGCGAATCCCTGACGCTGGCGACCTTCGCCGAGCGCGCCTATCTCGATTACGCGATTTCGGTCGTCAAGGGACGCGCGCTGCCGGATGTCAGCGACGGCCAGAAGCCGGTGCAGCGCCGCATCCTGTACACGATGAACGAGCTCGGCCTGAACGCGACGGCCAAGCCGCGCAAGTCGGCGGCCGTGGTCGGCGACGTGCTCGGCAAGCTGCATCCGCACGGCGATCAATCCGTCTATGACGCGCTGGTGCGCATGGCGCAGGACTTTTCGCTGCGCTACCCGCTGATCGACGGCCAGGGCAATTTCGGCTCGCGCGACGGCGACGGCGCCGCGGCGATGCGCTATACCGAAGCGCGCCTGACGCCGATCTCCAGGCTGCTGCTGGACGAGATCGACATGGGCACCGTCGACCGCCAGCCGAACTACGACGGCTCGACCGACGAACCGACGCTGCTACCGAGCCGTCTGCCCTTCGTGCTGCTGAACGGCGCGTCCGGCATCGCGGTCGGCATGGCGACCGAAATCCCCTCGCACAATCTGCGCGAAGTGGCGAAGGCCGCCGTCGCGCTGATCCGCAACCCGAAACTGACGCACGATGAATTGATGGCCATCATTCCCGGCCCGGATTTCCCCGGCGGCGGCCAGATCATCACGCCGCCGGCCGCCATCAGCGAGATGTACGCCAGCGGCCGCGGCAGCCTGAAAGTGCGCGCGGCATGGAAGATCGAGGATCTCGCACGCGGCCAGTGGCAGGCGGTGGTCACCGAACTGCCGCACGGCGTGTCGGCGCAGCGCGTGCTGGAAGAAATCGAGGAGCTGACCAATCCCAAGGTCAAGCTCGGCAAGAAGTCGCTGTCGCCGGAACAGATGGCATTGAAGCAGACCGTGCTGTCCATGCTGGATACCGTGCGCGACGAAGCCGGCCGGGACGCGCCGGTGCGCCTGGTGTTCGAGCCGAAATCGAAGAACCAGGACCAGACCGAATTCACGAACATGCTGCTGGCGCACACCTCGCTGGAAACCAGCGTGCCGGTCAACCTGGTGATGATCGGCGGCGACGGACGCCCGCGGCAAAAAACGCTCTCCGACATCCTGCGGGAATGGATTGCCTTCCGCTTCGAGACCGTCACGCGCCGTACGCAATTCCGCCTGCAGAAAGTCGACGAGCGCATCCATATCCTGGAAGGCCGCGAAGCGATCCTGCTGAACATCGACAAGGTCATCAAGATCATCCGCGAATCGGATGAACCGAAAGCGGCGCTGATCGAGGCGTTCAAGCTTTCCGAACGCCAGGCCGACGACATCCTGGAAATCCGCTTGCGCCAGTTGGCGCGTCTGGAAACCATCAAGATCCAGCAGGAGCTGTCCGAGCTGCGCAGCGAGAAGGCCACGCTGCACGATCTGCTCGACAATCCATCGTCGATGAAGCGTCTCGTCATCAAGGAAATCGAAGCGGACGAAAAGCAGTTCGGCGACGCGCGCCGCACGCTGATCGAGGTCGCGGAAAAAGCCGTGGTCGAGACCAAGGTCATCGACGAACCGGTCACCGTCGTCATCTCGCAGAAAGGCTGGGTACGCGCGCGCACCGGCCACGGCCACGATGCCGCGCAGTTCAGCTTCAAGGCGGGCGACGCGCTATACGGCACCTTCGAATGCCGCACGGTCGAGACGCTGCTGGTGTTCGGCTCCAACGGCCGCATCTACTCAGTGCCCGTGTCCGCCCTGCCCGGCGCGCGCGGCGACGGCGTGCCGATCACCACGCTGATCGAACTGGCCAGCGGCACGCGCGTGCTGCATTACTTTGCCGGTTCCGGCGATACGCCGCTGCTGCTCGCTTCCACCGCCGGCTACGGCTTCAACGCCAAAGCGGGCGACATGGCGGCGCGCAATCGCGGCGGCAAATCCTTCATCACGCTGGATGAAGGCGACGAGCCGCTGATGCCGCGGGCGATCGCCGCCGACGCCAGCGCGATCGCCTGCCTGTCGGAAAAAGGCCGGCTGCTGGTATTCGGCATGGACGAGATCAAGACGCTGACCGCCGGTGGCCGCGGCGTGATCCTGATGGAGCTGGAGAAAGGCGAGAAGCTGCTCGCCGCGCAGCCGATCAGCCAGCGCGGCGTGATCGTATCGGGCACGGGACGCGGCGGCAAGGCGCAGGATGTGGCCCTGTCGGCATCGAGCCTCGCAATCCACATCGGCAAGCGCGCGCGCAAGGGCAAGGTGCTGGAGGCCAAGCTCAAGCCGGCGACGCTGGCGCCGCAGAAGTAAATCGCGGCGGCCCATGAAGGACAATCCGTATGTCGATCCGCGCAAGCCGCACCGCAAGCGCGACGGCTTTCGCAACAATTATCTGCAGGGCGGCATCGGCGGTTCTTTCCTGAAGTGGCAATGGCAGCGCCTGCTGCACGGCCATCCGAAGGCGCCGGCAAAGGATTACCGCTTTCCGGCAGTCGCGCCGGATCGCAGCTGGCTTGCGGCCAATCGCAGTGTCACTGCGGCGACCTGGATCGGCCACGCCTGCGTGCTGGTGCAAACGCACGGTCTGAATGTGCTGACCGATCCGGTGCTGTCGCAACGCGCGTCGCCCTTCCGTTTCATGGGACCGAAACGCGCGCATGCGCCAGCGCTGCTGGTCGAGGAGTTGCCGACGATCGACGTCGTGCTGATTTCACATAATCACTACGATCATCTGGATCGCGATACCGTGCTCGCGCTGAACAGGCAAGCCGGCGGTCCGCCGCTGTTTCTGGTGCCGCTGGGCATCGCGCCATGGATGCAGCGCATCGGCATCACGAACGTGCGCGAACTCGACTGGTGGGAAACGACGATCTTCGGCAAGCTCGCCTTCACTTTCGTGCCCGCGCAGCACTGGTCGGCGCGCGGCCTGAACGACCGCTGCCAGACCTTGTGGGGAGGATGGGTGGCGTGCGCCGCGCCGGGTGAAGCCTCGGCGTTCTCCTTCTTCTTCGCCGGCGACACCGGCTACTCGAAGGATTTCGAGGACATCGGCCGCCATTTCGGCGGTTTCGATCTCGCGCTATTGCCGATCGGCGCCTATGCGCCGCGCTGGTTCATGCGTTCGCAGCATATCGATCCGACGGAAGCGGTGAAGATCCACCAGGACATCCGCGCAAAACGCTCGATGGCGATTCATTGGGGAACATTTGGCCTGGCGGATGAACCGCTGGATGAACCGCCGAAATTGCTGGCGCAGGCTTTGAAAGATGCGGGAATTCCTGCTGATCGATTTCTGCTGCAGCCGCAGGGAGAGACGCTGCGGTTTTGAGCTTGTGGAGCTTGTAGTAACGAGCAGACGATGGCGTTTCGAGTTACTGTCGTTCCCGCGTAGGGTGCAGCAGGGAATTCGGCTGGCATGCCGGCCGCCTGCGAAACGGTCGGCGCATGCAGGTGCCGATGCGCGCTGCAAGCGGGAACCCAGAAAGAAGCGTCTAGTGTTTCGGTATGTGCTTGGCCGTCGACTAATATGCGCACTGGATTCCCGCTTGCGCGGGAATGACTAGATAAGGCGTGGGTCTGTAGATCGCTTTACTTCAACTTGTCCGCAATCAGCCTACCCAGCTTCGCAATCCCTTCGCGAATCTTCTCCGGCGGTACCGTGACGAAACTCAGACGCAGCGTATTCTTTTCCGGCTCATTCGCATAGAACGGTGCGCCCGGCACGAAGGCAACATGTTGCGCGATTGCCTCTTCCAGCAACTGGCGTGCGTCGATATGTGACGGCAGCGTGACCCAGATGAACATGCCGCCTTCGGGGCGATTCCACTTGACCTGCTGCGGAAAGAATTCATCCATCGCATCCAGCATCGCCTGGCACTGGTTCGCATACAGCGTGCGGATCGCCGGAATGTGCGTGTCGAAGAAGCCATCCTTGATCGCTTCGTACACCACCATCTGCGTCAATTGCGAGGTATGCAGATCGGCTGCCTGCTTGGCCTGTTCCAGCTTGCGGATCAGGCCGTGCGGCGCGACCACGTAGCCGAGGCGGATGCCAGGCGTCAGCACCTTCGAGAACGAGCCCATGTAGACGACGCCCTGCGGATTCATCGACAGCATGGTCGGCAGCGGCTCCTCGCGATAGCTGAGCGCGCCGTAGGGATTGTCCTCCACCAGCGGCAAACCCAGGCGCGCGCAAACCTCGACCACCGCAGTGCGGCGCTCCAGCGGCATGGTGCGGCCGGTCGGGTTCTGAAAGTTCGGCTGTGCGTACAGCAGGCGCGCACCGTCCGCGATCGGTTCCAGCGCCTCTGGCAGCAATCCATCGTCGTCGGTCGGCACCGAGGCGAACTCCGGCTGGTAGATCGAAAAGGCCTGCAGCGCACCGAGGTAGCTCGGCGTCTCCACTAGCACCTTGCTGCGTTCCTCGATCAGCACCTTGCCGACCAGATCGGCAGCCTGCTGCGAACCGGACACCATCATCACCTGGTCGGCCGCAATGGTCGCGCCGTTGGTCGACAGCGATTGCGCGATCCACTCGCGCAACGGCGCATAACCGTCGGTCGTGCCGTATTGCAGCGCGACCTTGCCCTGGCGCGACAGCACCGTGTTGAAGGCTTCCTGCATGTGCTCGACCGGGAAAGTCGCCGGCGACGGCAGGCCGCCCGCAAACGAAATGATTTCCGGACGTTGCGTGATTTTCAGGATTTCGCGGATGGCCGAACTTTGCAGTTGCTCGGCGCGTTGGGCGAAGCGCCAGGTGATCGGCGCAGGATGTTCAGGTTTCATGTTCACTTCAAAAATAGGCGAGGCGCAAAAGCCTCAGAATCAGGCGAGCTCGGCGATCAGTTCAATTTCGACACAGGCGCCGAGCGGAATCTGCGCCACGCCGAAGGCGGAACGCGCGTGCTTGCCCGGCTCGCCGAACACGTCGGCCAGCACTTCCGACGCGCCATTGGTGACCAGATGCTGCTCGGTGTATTCATTGGTCGAATTGACCAGGCTCATCACCTTGACGATGCGCTTGACGCGGTTCAGGTCGCCGCCGCACGCCGCCTGCAGCGTCGCCAGCAAATCGATCGCGACCGCACGCGCGGCCTGCTTGCCCTCTTCCGTCGTCAGGTTCTTGCCGAGCTGGCCGACCCAGGGCTTGCCGTCTTTCTTCGCGATATGGCCGGACAGGAAAACCGTATTGCCGGTCTGCGCATACATCACATAGGAAGCCGCCGGCGCCGAGGTGGCGGGCAACGCGATATTCAAGGCTTTCAGTTTATCGTAGACGGACATGCGGATGCTCCAAAAATGGGTCGCACAGGCGCGCGGCCTGCAGGCAATCAAGCGGCGCCAGACGCGGCGCGCCCGGCGATATGCAAGAGGGAAACCGTGATTATCTCAAATCCGGCTCAAGACCGCCTTCCAACCGGCATCTTTCTGCCGATCGCGACCACGGCGATGATGGCGAAGGCAAACAGGAATTGATTCAGCTCCAGCTGCTCGCCCAGCAGCACCATGGACTCGAGCAAGGTCAGGAAGGGCTGGATCAGCTGCACCTGGCCAACGCGCGCAATGCCGCCCAGCGCCAGACCGCGATACCAGAAGAAGAAGCCGATGAACATCGAAAACAGGGAGACGTAACCGAACGACAGCCACGCAATCGGCGACGCGTGGATGCCGTGGCGCCAGAGCAGCACGATGGTCGCCGGCAACACCACCGGCATCGACAATATCAGCGCCCAGGAAATGACGACCGGGCCGCCCATCGTCTGCGCCAGCCGCGCGCCTTCGGCATACCCCATGGCCGCCAGCAGCACGGCGGCGAACATCGCCAGATCGGCCGGATGCAACTCGCCGCCGCCCTCCTGCAGCGCAAAAGCAATCACCAGTCCGCTGCCGCAGATCGCGGCAATCCAGAATCCCGCCGACGGCCGCTCGCCGAAACGCAGGGCCGCAACCAGCGCCGTCAGCAGCGGCAGGATACCCATGACGATCCCGCCGTGCGAAGCAGGCGCATACCGCATCGCGAGCGACATGAAGACAGGGAAACCGACCACCACGCCGCCCGCCGTGATCAGCAGCGAGCGCGCCTGCCTGGCCGTCGGAAATGCGGCGCCGCGCCACCACAACAGCAGCGCCGCGCAAACCGCCGCCACCACTGCCCGGCCGAGCGCGACCAGTATCGGATCGATTTCCAGCACGGCGATGCGGGTGAACGGCAGGGTCAGACTGAACATCGCAATGCCGAGCACGCCCAGCCACATTCCCTTGGTTTCCTGCGTCATGCCGGCCATGCATTTCTCCCCGTTTACTCCCCATTCCGGAGCATACAACGGCAGCAAAATCTGCGTATTGCGCTTGCCGATTTTGCGCGAGCGCCGCAATCGGCGAGTCTTGAAACCGGGAATTTCGTCCCCATTTCCCGCCACAGCTTTGGAGCGTACCGATATCATTCCCGCCTCATCGGGCGGAAAAAACAGCGCCGAACCGCATCCGGCGTCGCTCCTTCTGCACTATTCCATTCATTTCATCACCAGAGGTAAAAAATGGCTGCATCCGAAAAACAGACCCTTGGCTTCCAGGCGGAAGTAAAACAACTGCTGCAACTGATGATCCACTCCTTGTACTCGAACAAGGAAATCTTCCTGCGCGAACTGATCTCGAACGCGTCCGACGCCGCCGACAAGCTGCGCTTCGAAGCGATCAACAATGCCGCGCTGTTCGAGAACGATCCGGACCTGAAGATCAAGGTCAGCTTCGACAAGGAAAAGCGCACGATCACCATCAGCGACAACGGCATCGGCATGTCGCGTGACGAAGCGGTCGAGCATCTGGGTACCATCGCCAAATCGGGCACCAAGGAGTTCTTCTCCAAGCTGTCCGGCGACCAGCAGAAGGACGCCGCGCTCATCGGCCAGTTCGGTGTCGGCTTCTACTCCGGCTTCATCGTTGCCGACCGCATCACGGTCGAAACGCGCCGCGCCGGCCTCGCCGCCAATGAAGGCGTGCGCTGGGAATCGGAAGGCGCGGGCGACTTCACAGTGGAAGTAATCGACAAGCCGAACCGCGGCACCGACATCATCCTGCACCTGCGCGAAGGCGAAGACGAGTTCCTGTCATCGTGGAAACTGAAGTCCATCATCCGCAAGTACTCCGACCACATCTCGCTGCCGATCGTGATGCAGAAAGAGGAATGGGATGAAGAAAAGAAGGACATGGTCGTCAAGGACGAGCTGGAGACGATCAACCAGGCCAGCGCGCTGTGGGCCCGCAGCAAGAACGACATCACGCCGGAACAGTACGTCGAGTTCTACAAGCACGTGTCGCACGATTTCGGCGATCCACTGACCTATACGCACAACCGCGTCGAAGGCCGCAGCGAATACACGCAGCTGCTGTACATCCCGGCCAAGGCGCCGTTCGATTTGTGGGACCGCAACAAGCGCGGCGGCATCAAGCTGTATGTCAAGCGCGTGTTCATCATGGACGACGCCGAGCAGCTGATGCCGGTCTACCTGCGTTTCGTCAAAGGCGTGATCGATTCGGCCGACCTGCCGCTGAACGTGTCGCGCGAAATCCTGCAGGAATCGCGTGACGTGAAAGTCATCCGCGAAGGCTCGACCAAGCGCGTGCTCGGCATGCTGGAAGAACTGGCCAACAGCGACGAGCAAGCCGAGAAGGACAAGTACGCCACGTTCTGGACCGAGTTCGGCCAGGTGCTGAAGGAAGGCATAGGCGAAGACCACGCCAACAAGGAACGCATCGCCAAGCTGCTGCGCTTCGCTTCCACGCACAACGACAGCGACGAACAGAACGTATCCTTTGCTGACTATGTCGGCCGCATGAAGGAAGGCCAGGACAAGATTTACTACGTCACCGCCGAAACCTACCAGGCCGCGAAAAACAGCCCGCATCTCGAAATCTTCCGCAAGAAAGGCATCGAAGTGCTGCTGCTGACCGACCGCGTCGACGAATGGATGCTGTCCTTCCTGGAAGACTTCGACGGCAAGGAACTAGCGTCGGTGGCGAAGGGCGATCTGGACCTCGGCAAACTCGAAGACGAAGCCGAGAAAAAACAGCACCAGGAAACCGAAGAGCAGTACAAGGACCTGATCGAGAAGATGAAGACGGCGCTGGCCGACAAGGCCAAGGAAGTGCGCGTCACCTTCCGCCTGACCGATTCGCCGGCTTGTCTCGTTGCCGAAGAAAACGAGCTGTCCGCCAACCTGGTGCGCATGCTGAAGGCGGCCGGCCAGAACGCGCCGGACAGCAAGCCCATCCTCGAGATCAACCCGGATCACCCGCTGGTGCAACGCCTGAAGTACGAGGAAGCCAAGTTCGACGACTGGGCCAACATCCTGTTCGATCAGGCGCTGCTGGCAGAAGGCGGCAACCTGGCAGACCCGGCCGGATTCGTGAAGCGGCTGAACGAGATGCTGCTGGGCATGACAGGCAAGTAAGCCATCCAGGAATAAGATATACGGCGACCG
>DATMTZ010000171.1:0-12913 GCA_035563975.1 Oxalicibacterium sp.
GATGGCGAAATGATCCGCCGAATCAGCCTTGCAGTCCAGATAAAACGAACAGTGCGATCACGCACAGGTAACCGAGCGCCCAGCACAGCGAGCGCAAGGTGGCCAGGTTCGCCAGATACAGTCCGGTGTAAATGACGCGCAATACGATGAATGCGGCCGCCAGCGTGTCGACGCGGTCTTGCGGCACATGGCAGAGTTCGGCCACCAGGATGCCAGCGGCGAAAAAGGGAAAGGCTTCGAAGTGATTGCGGTGGGCGGCATCGGCGCGGCCGCGCATGCCTTGCTGCTTGTCGAGCCAGTCGCGCGGCGCTGCGTTATCGAAGTCCTTTGCGCCAAACTTTGCGATGGCGATGGTTGCCGCGGGCAGCAAGCCGGCGACAAGAATGCTCCAGTATGCCAGCGTCATGTCGTCCTCCTCGTCATCAGTCTTGGGCGGTTGGACCGCGGAACGGGCAAGGAGTTGTTGCGCGACGGCGATTTCTCAATTGCGCGACGGCGCAATCGATTCCGCATAGTCGTACAGCGCGCCAAGAACCTCTTCGCCCTGTTCGTCGACGTTTTCCGACAGCTGATCGATGTCGGCAAACAGCATGTCGATGGTGCGGGCGCCAGCTTCGCCGTCGAACAGGCGGGCGGCGCGGTGTGCTTCCCAGCGGCTTGCTTCCTCAGCGGACAAGAATTCGGGGAAATTGCGTGCGCGATAGCGGAACAGCAGTTCTTCCAGGCGTGCGTCGTCAAACGCCGGTTGCGCTTGTGCCAGCTGTTCCGGCGGTAGCGCGCGCAGTTGTTCCAGGCGGCGCCTGTCCTCATTGCCGACAAAGCCGCCATACAAGTCCTCGTCGACGTCGGGCGCTTCTTCGGGGCTACGGTGGAACACCTGCTGCCAGATCGCGCTCATGTCCGGCGCGCCGGCGGCTATCTCCGCATGCCGCATGGCGAGGTCGAGATCGATCTTCCATTGCGCCGTCATTTCGGTCGACAGCGTCTTCAGGTTGCCGATGACGATCGGCGATTTGTTCAGGTGGATCGTTTTGATCGGCAGGCGCGTCACGCCTTCCGGCAGCGCATCGCTCCTGGAATACATACGGGTGCGGATTGTTTCCGCATCCAGTTCGGCAAGCTCGCTCGGGTCGGCCGACAAATCCCACACAATCACTTCGTTCCGATTGGTCGGATGCTGCGCCAGCGGCCAGACGATGCCGACGCAGCCGCGCTCGACCGGAAACATGCCGGTGATATGCAGGAACGGTCGCTTTGCCGGCAGGCCGATTTCGGCCGCGACCTTGTCCTTCTTGTGCAAGCTCAGGCAAAAGTCGAACAGGCGCGGCTGGCGCTCGCGGATCAGGCGTGCGACTGCAATGGTGGCGCGCACGTCGGATAGCGCGTCGTGCGCCGAATCGTGTGCGATGCCGTTGGCGCGTGTCAGGTCTTCCAGCCGGAAGCTCGGCCTGCCATCCGCATGCGTCGGCCAGACGATGCCGTCCGGGCGCAGCGCATAGGCGGTGCGCACCACGTCCAGCAGATCCCAGCGGCCGCAGTTGTTCTTCCATTCACGCGCATAGGGATCGATCAGATTACGCCAGAACAGGAAGCGCGTGACTTCGTCATCGAAACGAATGGTGTTGTAGCCGACGCCGATGGTGCCGGTGGCGGATAGCGCCCGCTCGATCTGGGCGGCAAACTCGTTTTCCGGCACACCGCGCTCCAGGCAGACCTGCGGTGTGATATGCGTGATCAGGCAGGATTGCGGATCGGGCAGGAAGTCGGGCGCCGGTTTGCAGTACAACATGATCGGCTCGCCGATTTCGTTGAGTTCGGCATCGGTACGGATCGCCGCGAACTGCGCGGGACGATCGCGGCGCGGCTGCGCGCCGAAGGTTTCATAGTCGTGCCAGAGAAAGGTGTGCGACATCAGCGATGACGGAAATGGCAAAGTGGAAACCGCAATAGACTAGCACGCCACCTGGTCGCGCCCGGCGTTCTTTGCCCGGTATAGCGCGGCATCGGCATGTGCAAGCAGCGCCTCCGCATCCTGGTGCGTTTGCAGCGAGGCAATGCCGAAGGAGGCAGTGAGCTGCGGCAGCGGGATACGCATGTCGGCAAAGACGACAGCCTCGCGCATGCGTTCGCACAGGCGCTGTGCCACCAGCATGCAGGCGGCTTCGTCGGTGCCTGGCAGCATGACGATCATCTCCTCGCCGCCGTAGCGCACGGCGAAGTCGCTGGGCCGCAGCGCGGCCACCAGCACATGGGCCGCGGCGCGCAGCGCATGGTCGCCGCCGGTATGGCCGTGGGTGTCGTTGAAGCGCTTGAAGTGATCCAGGTCAATCATGATGACGGACAGCGGCCGCGCCTGCAAATGGGCTTCGGCCACCATTTCCGGCAGGCGGTCATTGAGCCAGGCGCGATTGTGCAGGCCGGTCAAGCCATCGACCATCGAGAGCTGGCGGTAGAACTCGCCCAGCTTTTCACGCTTGCGCAATTGCGCGCTGGTTGCGCGCAGGCGAAAGGACAGCTGGCGCAGCAGGTTGCGCGCGACGCCGTTCGACTCGTTGATCAGGCGCCATAAGGTATCGGCTTCGATCACCAGAAGCGCCGAATCCTGCAAAGCGAGCAGCGTATTGAAATGCGGCGCGTTATCGAGCACCGACAATTCGCCTATGCTTTCACCCGGCAAAAGACGCATCTCCTGCATGCCGCGCGGATGTTCGTCCGTATCGCCGCTCCTGGCGCATAGCGCGCCGCTCAGGACGATATATACGCGCATTTGTTCGTCCGGGTGATGCCTGATCACTTCATCCGTCGCAACATGCATGATCTGGCAAGGGGCGACGATCGCGGCGACGCCCGGATCATTCACTTCTGCGAAGAGCTGCAGATCGGCCAGCGCATAGCCGCTGGTATCGAAGCGTAACGCTTGCTGCAGCATGGCGGTGTCAGGCCAGCAGGACGCGGCTGACTTCCGCGAACAACAGTTCGGTTTCGCGGAAGACCTGCTGGTAGGTGTTCTCGTCCAGCCCCAGGCCTTCCCAGGCCGTGGGCGATATCGGAGGAACGATGTCGTCTTCCTGGTCGGACAAGTCGAGCGCGTGCACGATCGCATTGGCGATATGCACGATGGCTGCCAGCGAATGTTCCTTCTGCGCTTCGGGATTGTGATGGCCGGCAATGGCGCGGCGGATCGTTTCCGAAAAATTCCAGTGCATTGCCAGCGCCTCGCCGACCACCACGTGGTCGACGCCCATCACCGCGCGTTCCGCCGTCAGCCATTCACAATCGTGTTCCTTGCGATAAGCAATCACCGCTTCGTATTCAGGACGGAAATGCGTGACCAGCACCAGCCGGCCGATATCGTGCAGCAGGCCGGCCGTAAACGCGTATTCCTGATTGACGCGCAGGTGCCGTGCCAGCACGCGCGCGCAAACCGCTGCGGCAATCGAATGCCGCCACTGCGTGGTGAAGCTGAATCCTTCGCAATCGTTTTGCGGGAAATAGCTGGTCAGCGTGGTCGCGGTCACCACGTGCCGTACCGCATCGACGCCGATCAGCGTGACGGCTTGCTGGATCGTGGTCACGCGGGATTGCAATCCATAGAAGGATGAATTGGCGAAGCGTAACGTCTTGGCGCTGAGCGCCTGGTCGAGCGATACCTTGCGCGTGATGACGTGGATGTCGGTGTCTTCCTGCCCCACCTTCATCAGGTCCTGCACGATTGCCGGCAGCACCGGCAGATCGCGAATTTGCTGGATCACCTGATCGAAGTGAACCTGGTGTGCGCCTGGTGTCGGCACGGCCTCGGTCATTGCCCTTCTCCCAGGCGGAAATTACGGATATATCGCTGCAGCAGGGCATCCGGTTCCGCGGCGCCCGACAGCCGGAACAGCCGTTCCAGACGCACCTTCGCATGTTCCTTTTGTGCTGCTGTTTCTTCCGGCGACAGTTCGCCGACGACGATCGGAACCGACACCACTTCATGCCGGTGCATGCCGTCGATCGATTGCCGTGTCAGCACGGTGCCCTTTGGCAGCAGGATCTGACCCTGCGGGTCCAGCAAATCGTCGGACAGCACCATGTCGGGACGCAGATCCGCCAGCGCAAGTTGTCGATGAATTACGGTCACGTTACGTCCTGTGGTTTGATAGTCTCAGCTTAACACTGCATATAAGATGCTTATCGGCAGGTTGCGGCGGTTTGTGTAGGGTGAAGTCGAAGATCGTTCGCATCTCTCCGGACGCCGGCCCTTACGCGCAGTAGCGGTCGCGTCCCAGATCCTTTGCCTCGTACAGCGCGGCATCAGCGCGCAGCATCAGCCCATCCCAGGTGCAGGTATCGTCTTCGCGCGGCAGGGTCGCCATGCCGACGCTGATCGTGACCGGGTAGGCGCCGCGGAAGCGATACTCTCGTATCGCGCCGACCAGGCGTTCGCCGATGACGGCGGCATCGAAGCGGTTTGCGCCCGGCAGCACGATCAGGAATTCCTCGCCGCCGTAGCGACCCACGAAATCGATGTTGCGGCAGGTCTGTTCGAGGATACGCGCCACATCGACAATCACCTGGTCGCCGGCGTCGTGGCCGAATTCATCGTTGAACCGCTTGAACAGGTCGATGTCGATGAAGGCGACGCTCAACTCGCGCTGCAGCCTGCGGGACAGCGCCAATTCGCGTTCGCCGGCGGCGACGATGGCGCGGCGGTTCAGCAGCTTGCTCAATTCATCGTGCGTGGCGAGATGACGGTTTTCTTCCACGATGCGTTCGAAATACAGAAGCATCAGGCCGATTGTGAACAGCACCGTGCCGACCAGCGGCACCAGGTATGACGTGACGATGTCGAAGGTCGAACGCGTGAGCGGCAGCCTGCCGGTAATCTGCAGGAGCAGCACGCCGAGGCGCATGGCATAGCTCAGCATCAGCAGCAGCACGCCGCCCTGCACCAGGCCTCGCACGAAGGTCCACGGCGTGTCGCCCTGGCCGCGCCGCAAGGCATACAGGCTCATGCCGAACAGGATGAAAAGCATCAGCGCGAGCAGCGCCGAGCGGTACTCGAAGCTGGTGGCGAAGTAAAAGCAAAGCCCATAGGCGATAAAAAACGCAATGCCGACGCCCCAGCCCCAGGACGCCACTTTCTGTCGGTAGAACGTCTGGATGCCGTGCCACTGGCAGATCAGGCCGGCGATGATCAGGCCGACGCCGTTCAGCGCGAACATGGCGCGCGGTTGCCGGTTATTGAGAACGGCCATTCCTACGCCCAACGCAATCAGCAGGCCGGACATGGCCCAGTAGCGTGTCGTTTTATCGGTGGGCGTGGCGAGGAATACGCCCGCCATGACGAGCGCGACGCAAAGTTGAACCAGAATCAGTGCGATGCCGGCGGTGAATGGGTCCATGTGGAGAACGATGCAGCGGTATTTTAGGAGTTGCGCATTAGCAATATTTTAACTGAACCGGTCAGCGCCAAAGACAGCAAAAAGACCCGCCGCGCACAGTTTCCGCGCTCTTGTTCAAATACGCAACAAATGCAAAATCGACGCGCGGAACTATTGTTGTCAGCGCGCACGGCTGGCGATAGCATGTTCTTTTTGATGGAGAAAAAGCATGCCGAAAATCGCCGCGACGACGCTTGCCGCATTGCTGGCCCTTGCCGGACACGCGCATGCTGCCGGCAACATGAAGCCGGGATTGTGGGAAATCACCACGCAATCGGATGCGATGCAGAGCATGCCGAAAATTCCGCCGGAGCAGATCGAACGCATGCGCAAGATGGGCATCGATGTGCCGCAGTTGCAGAATGGCGCGATCGTCAGCAAGGCTTGCATCACGCCGGAAATGGCGCAGCGCGAACAATGGCCGCGGCCGGAACAGAACGGCAAGGACTGCACGACCGGCGCGCCGCAGACACAAGGCAATGGCTACACCGCCGACATTGTCTGCAATGGGCCCAATGTAAAAGGGAAAGGAACTGTGAAAGCCAGCTTCACTGGCGAGACCAGCTTCAGTTCGAGTACGAGCTTCAGCGGTACGGCCGGCGGCCGGCCCATCAAGGATCACAGCGTCACGAGCGGCGAGTGGCTTGCCGCCGATTGCGGCACAGTGCAGCCTGCTGCGCCATTGCAGAAAAAATAAGGAAATCGATGCGCTAGTCTTCGTGCGCGACGTAGGCATGCGCACGCAAATCGTCCAGCGCGACCATCTGCAGCACATCCTGGTGCGTGCTCTCCAGCATCACTTTCGGCGCTACGCCGGCGCGCCAGGCTTCCACCCAGCGCTTGGCGCACAGACACCATTGATCCCCGGGTTTCAGGCCGGGGAATCCCCATTCGGGCCGCGGGGTCGACAAGTCGTTGCCGCAGGCCGTGCTGAAGGCAAGAAAACTCGCATTCATCACCACGCACATGGTGTGCTTGCCGATATCTTCATCGCCGGTACGGCAGCAGCCGTCCCGGAAAAAGCCGGTGAGCGGATCGAAGGAACACGGCACCAGCGGTTCTCCGTAGACGTTCTTTGCGATCGGTTTGCCTGTAGTCATTGCAGTAGAGTTAGCGGTATGCGGGCGAGGACAGCGCGGACTTTACTATGATTTTGCGCGTTCGCGAACGTCTGTTGCTTTGGCGAGGAAGACGGGCTGCGTTCACCAGAAATTAGCCAGCGGCAGCACGATGCCGCTGAAGAGCGACCAGTCCTGCGAGGCATCCGTCAGGCCTTTCGCCACGCCGACATCGATCGCCATGCGCGGCGTCGGATTGTAGGTGACTGCGGCCAGTAATTGCGCAGTATGCGCTGCACGTGCCTGCTGCGTACCGGACAATTCAGCGGTCGCAGTCCATCGCTCGTCGAGCGCCGTCGAGAACGAGGCGGCCCAGCCGGTCTGCATCCGGCCGGTGCCGGGATCGATGGCGCCGAGCCGGGTTTCGTTCAGGTTCAGGTCCATGTGCAGCGCGCCGACATCCTTGCTGAAGATGCCGTTCAAGGTGTAATCCGCCTTGCCGCTGCCGAGACCGTCTCTTGCGGTTGGTGCCTTTGCCGTCAGTTCAAGGCCCAGCCCGGTCTTGTCGTCGAGCGCAAATGCGCGCTTCAGCGTAAAACTGGTATCGCCAAAACCGCTGCTGCGCTCGCCGCCCTGGCGGTCGGACACCAAGGCTTCGCCGCCCAGCAGCAATCCCCATTGGTCCGACAGCGCCAGCTTCAATTGGTACGGCAGGCTGTCGCGATGATCGCCATCCGTCTTGACGGACAGGCCGCCCATTTCAAGTTCCAGCTGTCCTGGCGACGGCAACTGCGCCGGCGAGGCGACGGAAGGGCGGTAGGGCGTCACCGGCGGCAGCGTGTCGGCCGCGGCTGGCAGGCTGACGCTTGCCGCGGCAGCGAGGATAAGTCCTTTGAGCATGTGCATGACGATAGTCGATCAATGTGAAAGTGATGATGCGCAAGGCATTGCTAGCTCAGGCGGTGATATGCATCCAGCAGCGAGGTCTTGTAAATGGCGCCGAGCAGCACTGGATCGTCAGTGCCTTGCACGATCGGCAGCCGTTCGCCCTGGTGGATCATGAAACGCTGCAGCGCTTCGCCCAGAGACATCTCCGGCGTGATCACAGGCAGGAAATCGGGGCGCAGGAAATCGGCCGCCGTCCTGTCGTGCTGCGCATGATCGTTCATCAGCACCGGCGTCAGATCCTGCAGCGCCACCACGCCCTGAAAGCGCTGCGCTTCATCGACGATATAAACATATTTGACCGAATGCGCGGTAAACACTTCCGCCATCTGCGACAGGCTTGCGTTCAGCGGCAGCACCGTGTCGGCGGGGCGGATCAGGTCGCGCATCTGGGTCTGGCGCAGCCGGATCTTTTCCTTTTCCTCCTGGTTGCGCCTGATCATGATCTCGTACATCGAGCCGCCGTCGATGCTGCGCGCGATAAAGTAGGCGACGACGCAGGACAACATCAGCGGCAGCATGATCTGGTAACTCAGCGTCATCTCGAAGATCATCAGGATCGCCATCAGCGGCGCGCTGGTGGCAGCCGCGAGAAATGCCCCCATGCCGACCATCGCATAGGCGAACGGCGGCGACACGAGGCCCGGCCACAACAGATGCATGCCATGACCAAACAGCCACCCCATTGCCGCGCCCATGAACAGCGTCGGCGTAAACACGCCGCCGACCGCGCCGGAACCGGTGGTCAGCGCGGTCGCGACCAGCTTGAATGCCAGCACCGTCAGCACGGCTGACCACATCCATTGTTCATGCAGCAGCGAATTCACCACGCTGTAGCCGTTGCCCCATACCTCCGGCACCGCGACCGACAGTACGCCGACCAGCAGGCCGCCGACGCCGAGTCGCAGCGGCAGCGACAGATTGGTCTTCTGGAACTGGCGCTTCGAGAAGTCGAGAATGCGCAGGAACTGCGGTGCGCAAATGCCGGTCAGGATGCCGAGCCCGATGAACAGCAGCACCTCAATATTGGCGATGCCCTGGAAAGCCGGCATTTCATAAGCCGGCTGGTAGCCGGGGAATTCGCGCATCGTGATGTTGGCCACCACTGCCGCGACGAGGATGGGGCCGAAGCTGGACATCGCGATCGAACCGAGCACGATCTCGGTAATGAAAAATGCGCCGGCAATCGGCGCATTGTAGGCAGAGGCAAGGCCGGCCGCCCCGCCGCAGGCGACCAGCAAACGCAGGCGCGCCGGCTCGAAACGGCTGACGCGGCCGACCACCGATGCGCACATCGCCGCCAGCTGCACCATCGCGCCTTCGCGGCCGATGGAGCCGCCGGAAACGATCGAGCACAGCGACGACAAGCTGCGCAGCAGCGTCTGCCGCACCGATACGCGGCCGTCGCCGATGACGATCGCTTCCATGTAGTCCGATTTCTGGCCGGTGGCGAAGCGCTTGGCCAGCAGCAGGAACAAGCCGGCCACGACGCCGCCGGCGGCGGGCAGCATCACGCGATATTGCCAGGGCAGCGTTTTGGCGATCGCCACGAAGGAACCGCTATGCCCGACCAGCAGCCATTGCAAGCCTGCCAGGCTGTCGCGGAACGCGATGGTCGACAGCGCGCCCAGTACACCGACCACGCTGGCGCATAGCAGCATCAGATGCGCTTCCGACAGCCGGAACAGGCGTTGCAGGTAGATGGCGGTTCGGCGAAGAATATTCGGCATGCGCGAAGAGGCACGAGGAGGTGCGTGAGCTTGACGGATAGCTTACCAGCATGTCCACCCGCCCGACAATTTTGCGGCTTCGCGAGCTTTGCCGCCGAAGCTTGTTGAAACGGAAAATGAACCTGATCTACAATAGCGCTTTCGCAATGCCGGAGGCGCTTTCACCGGCTTGTGTCAAGCACGTCGGGGTGTAGCTCAGCCTGGTAGAGTACTGCGTTCGGGACGCAGGAGTCGGAGGTTCGAATCCTCTCACCCCGACCAAGACGTGCAAGGGACTATGCGGTTTTTCCGCAAGATGCAGGCGGCAAGCAAGCCTGCCCCATCGTACCCTTTCTGGGAGCGACTTTTATTCCAGCGCTGGATGACAAGCGTTCGGCGCCAAGCTTTTTCATCACCATCAACAGACAAAAACGATCAGTCCGCATGTGGAGTCAGTCGACTTCCGCGCACAAACGGGACGTCGCGAATGCGTACGTCACATTCAAGGACGATGCGGTCGACAGGCGAGGCATTTCGCCTCGCCAAAGCTTAGTGTTTCAACGCCGTATCCGTAAAGCCGAAGCGGTTATCGAACGGGCGTTCGTGTTTTTGTGCCGCAATCGCATTGCCGCGCTCGTAGATGTCGTGCACCGCTTGCCTGTCGGCCGGGTTAGGGTAGACGTCGGAAACGTCGCCGACATCGACTAATGCCAGCTCCTGGAAGTGATGGTGCTGGTCGCTGTAGGAAGAGGAAGAATCAAGCGTGGATTTTCTCGACATGGCAATCTCCTTGATACGTTAAACACGCGCAAAGTTTGCAAATCAGGTCATCCTTGAGACAGCAAACCGATCCAACAGTTGCGGCCATCCGCTGTCACCGGGAAACTATGGAGACTGTCGATTCATTCGTCAAGCAGTTCCCATATCTTGTCCCACCATTTCTCTGCCGAATATTCGCCTTCCTTGCGCAGCAGATAGTAAAAGCCGATATGCGCCACGTCTTCGATGGCGCGCGAATCGCTCGCTGCGGCGGCTTCCAGGTAGTCAAGGCCGCGCCGGTTGTCTTCTTTCAGCAGAATGCGTCCGTACGCGAAGGACGCTTTGGGGAAGGGGCCGGAGGGCTGTTTCAGCAGATGCTCGAGTATCGGTTTGGCCGCCGCTTCCGATTCGAATTCTTCGGTAAGGAAAGCGTACTCCTGCAAATCCTGGACAGGCAGCTGCGCCAACGATTTGCATGACAGTTCTTTCAGCCGGTTGCGCGAACGCGTCGCATACTTGTAGCGTGCTTCCCAGTCCGTCCGCTCGCGTTCCCACCAGCGGCTGTCGAATTCGTCGATCAGCGTCTTCGCAAAACGGGCGCCGAGCAGCGCTTCGGCGGCGGTCACTTCCACCGGCGGCGGCAGAGCAGGTGTTTCGCCAGTCGCTTCGACGCGGTCACGCAGGCATGGGTGCGTATCGTGCAGATCCGACTTTTGCATCCATGCCGCTTTCAGCCCTTCGTTTGTCGCCCATTGTCCGTAGCTGGCCTTGAACGCGGTCCTCATCGAATGAAAGGGCATGAAGGATGGCTTCATCGCGGTATCTGCCTGCCGGTACAAGCGCGGCCAGAATTCCTGGCGTATCCATCTGCCCAGCAGTGCGTCCCGTATCAGTCCGCTCGCATTGGCTGATGCCCCGACCAGATCGGTTGCCGTGCGATCGGCTTCATATTCATCCTGCCGCGACAGCACGAAGGTGTACGCGTTGTAGTACGGCATGAAGCGGGCGAGCGCGGTATTGAGCATGCCGTCGAAGGCGCTGTGGTCGGCCGAGTCCCTGACTTTCTCGTGCAATGCGCCAAGTACGCGCCGCTGACGATAGACCCATGCACCGAGCTTGCCGTGGTTGCCGCACAGATGTCCGTATTCGTGCGCAATCGTGGCGAACATTTCCTTGGGCGACACGCCTAGCAGATACGGAAGTCCCAGCACGAGATAGTTGGTATGGCCGCCAAACAGGCCGAAGCGCGGCACCTGCGCGATGGCTGCGTTGTACTCATCGTCGATCAGCACATGATGAATGGCGGGGCCATGCAGTTTGGCGCGCATCTTGTCCAGCGTCTCGAACAGCCGGGGCGCTTCCTGCCGCGTGACAAAACGTCCTTCCGGTGCGGACAAGCGCATGAAGAAGAAACGCAACACCACCAGAAACACCGGCAGCATCGCGAACGCGGCGATGGCGATCCGAACTGTATTGCCGGTGCTGTGATGCGAGCGGGCCGAAGCATAACCGAACCACAGCAGCGCGGCGACGCAGGCGAGCATGCCGAACAGCACGACGTAAGCTGTGACGCTGATCAGAAAGACCTTGCTGCGAAACGCCGATGGCCCGATGTTGGAGTCTACTTCGAGCCGCCGAACCAGAGTGGTGTATGCGCGATCGTCCAATTGCTCCCTGCCTTGTCATTTTTCTTTTCCGCAATATCGCATGAAGAAATGGCTGCTACAAGCCGTTCTCCACCATCTCGATCACGCGCTGCCCCATTGCCTGAGCTTGCGTTGCATCCAGCACACGCAGCGGGCCGTCGATCAGCAGCATGGCGAGCCCGTGCACCGCAGACCAGGCGAGAACCTCGGCGAACGGGCGCCGCTCGGCGGGCATCAGGCCGGCCGCCAGCATGTCGTCCAGCGCCGCGCCCAGCAGCTGGAACGGCGTCAACCCGCTCTTGCCCGCCATATCGGGGATGGCCGCCTTTTCCAGGTTCTCGTGCACAGAAAATGCGGTGCGGAACAGGCCGGGTTCAGCCAAGGCAAAGCGCAGGTAGCCGGTGCCTACCGCACGCAGACGCGCCCGCGCGATATCGGCAGCATTAGCGCCGCGCGGGCAAGACGCCAGTTCCGATTCCATTGCAATGGCGAGCTCCGATTGCGCCGCCGAACATACGGCCTGCAAAAGGTCGTTGCGGTCCGCGAAATGGCGATACGCGGCATTCGGCACCACGCCGACCTGGCGTGTGGCTTCACGCAGCACCACCGCGTCCGGTCCGCCTGTGCGCGCCAGTTGCACGCCGGCATCGATCAGTGCGCGGCGCAGATCGCCGTGGCGATAGCTGCTGCGCACCGCCGGTTCGGCCGCTTTTTTCTTGGTCATTAATTTATTGTGGACAGTGTCCACTTTGTTGGATTAGCATGCACACTCTACACAAAATTGCGCGGAAAGGAGAAAGATCGTGAGCAGCGAAATGACTCTGGCAACGGAACAGGAGGCGGAAGCCGCCGTCCGTCATGCAATCGAAAGCTGGCGGCAAGCGGCGACCGCCGGCGACCTGCAGCGCATCATGCGCCACTATGCGCCGGACGTGCTGGCCTTCGATGCCGTATCGCAATTGCAATTCCAGGGAGTGGACGCGTACCGCGCCCATTGGGCGGCTTGCCTGGAAATGTGCAAGGGCCCGATGATCTTCGAGATCCACGAGCTGGCAGTGACCGTGCGCGGCGACACCTCGTTCGCGCATTACCTGACGCGCTGCGGCGGCACCATGGAAGACGGCCAGCAAAAGACATCATGGATGCGCGCGACGGTTTGCCACCGTTTGATCGGCGATGACTGGCTGATTGTGCACGAGCATTTTTCCGTGCCCTTCGACATGCAGAGCGGCAAGGCCATGTTCGATCTGCAGCCGGGAAGCGGGAAATGAGCGCCGCGCCAACAGCCGTTGAAAGGCCGCAGGCGGAAGAGGATTACCAGCGCCTGCTCGATCGTTTCGATGAGCTATGGGAATCCGCTTCGTCACCGCAGG
>DATMTZ010000172.1:0-1737 GCA_035563975.1 Oxalicibacterium sp.
GAATTCGCCGAGTTTGCTGTGCATGAGCGGTATTGGTATGAAGTGAAGGCTTGTCTGGCACTAAACATACCAGGATATTTTATTGCCTTGTTAGAGGATAAATGATTGCATATTCTGCGGATATGTTTTCAACCGGAGAGCAAAAATGAAACAGACGGCAGTAGCGGCAAAACAGTTTGGCGAAACCGCAGCGGCGTACCTGACCAGCGCGGTGCATGCGCAGGGAGCGGATTTGCAGGCCTTGAAAGAGATCGCAGGCGGCATCAAGGCTGCAAAAGTGCTCGATCTTGGCTGCGGCGGCGGGCACGTCAGCTTCGCGGTGGCGCCGTTTGCGGCATCGGTCGTTGCCTGCGATCTGTCGGCCCAGATGCTCGGCGTGGTGGCGGCAGCGGCCGACGAGCGCGGCCTTGCCAATGTCACGACGCAGCAAGCGCAGGCCGAGGTCTTGCCGTTCGCCGACGTTTCCTTCGATTTGATCGTCACGCGCTTTTCGGCGCATCACTGGTTCGACGTCGCGGCTGGTTTGCGCGAGGCACATCGGGTGCTGCGGCCGGGCGGCGTGTTCGTCGTCATCGACGTGGTCGCGCCGGAACATCCCTTGCATGACACGACGATGCAGGCGGTCGAATTGCTGCGCGATGCGTCGCACGTGCGCGACTACCCCGTATCGGAATGGAACGGGATGCTAACCGCAGCCGGCTTTGCGGCGGAACACGTGCACGGCTGGAAGCTGAAGATGGTGTTCGACGACTGGATAGCGCGCATGCGCACGCCAGCGGAACGCGTAGCCGCGATCCGCAGCCTGTTCGATTCCGCGCCGGAAGAAACGCGCGCTTACTTCGCGGTGGAGGAGGACTACTCTTTCACCATCGATGCGGCGATGTTCCGCGCAACCACGGCATGAGCCGCGGACCCGCCGAGGCGGATTCGCCGGCTTCTAGTGCGGCGAAGAAAGCTTCATCAGCACGATGCCGCTGATGATGAGGATGGCGGCGGCAATGCGCATGGCCGTCAGCTGTTCGCCCAGCACGAGGACGCCAACCACGAAGGCGCCGACGGCGCCGATGCCGGTCCAGATCGTATAGGCGGTGCCGAGCGGCAGCGTGCGCATGGCCAGCGCCAGCAGGACGACGCTGGCAATCATCGCACCCAGCGTGATGGCGCTCGGCACGATGCGGATGAAACCCTGCGACTGCTTCATGGAAAAGGCCCACAGCACTTCCAGCAGGCCGGCGATGAAAAGATAAATCCAGGCCATAAGGCCCTCCTCGAACAGGGCCGGGCCGTCCCGGGTTGCGTCCCTACAGCGGGGGAGGTCGTCCTCCTGAGCGCAGCGGCTATTCTTCGTCGCTGCTGTCCGTCATCAACGGAATGATAGTGGATATCGTGGTGCCGGTGGAACAGGGCTCCTCGTCGAAGGCGATGTCGCCGTTGGCCATTGCCGCGCCAGTCGGTTGCAGGTCGGCGAAGTTGAACAGATCGCGGTCCATCAGGTGCGACGGCACCACCGTATTCAGCGATGCGAAGATGTTGTCGACGCGGCCCGGATATTTCTTTTCCCACTCGCGCAGCATGCCCTTGATCTGCTTGCGCTGTAGGTTCTCCTGGCTGCCGCACAGGTCGCACGGGATGATGGGGAAATTCTTTACCTTCGCATAGCGCTCGGTATCCGCTTCCTTCACGTAAGCGAGCGGGCGGATCACGATGTGCTTGCCATCGTCCGACTGCAGCTTGGGC
>DATMTZ010000173.1:0-2120 GCA_035563975.1 Oxalicibacterium sp.
ACGACCACGTCGAACTTCTTCGGCGCGCGCACCAGTTGCATCGCGGCGTTGTCGACATACATGTGATCCAGCTCGACGTCAGGATATTCCTTGTGCACATCGGTGACGACATCGCGCCAGAACTGGAAGGTTTCCAGCACGTTGGCCTTGTCGACGCTGGTCAGGCGCTTGCCGCGCTTTTGCGCTGCCTGGAAGGCAACGTGCGCGATGCGGCGGATTTCAGGTTCGGTATAGCGCATCGTATCAAAGCCTTCGCGCGCGCCCTTGAACGGGCCGTCCGGCGCTTCGCGCATGCCGCGCGGCTGGCCGAAGTAGATGTCGCCGGTCAATTCGCGCACGATCATGATGTCCAGGCCCGACACGATTTCCGGCTTCAACGACGAGGCACCCGCGAGTTCCGGATACAGGATTGCAGGACGGAAGTTGGCGAACAGCGACAGGTGCTTGCGCAGGCCGAGAATCGCCTGCTCCGGGCGCAGCGAACGCTCCAGCGTGTCGTACTTGAAATCGCCAACCGCGCCGAACAGGATGGCATCCGCTTCCTTCGCGACTTTCAGCGTCGATTCCGGCAACGGATGACCGTGCGCCGCATAGGCTGCACCGCCGACCGGCACGGTTTCGGTTTCAAACTTTTCGCCAAGGGCATTCATTACCTTGACGGCCTGGTTCATGATTTCGGGACCGATGCCGTCGCCCGGCAGAATTGCGATTTTCATTGAGTGACTCTGTTAGAAATGGAATTTAAATCGTGTTGGCCAGCCACGGTTGCGCGGCCAGGTGGCGTTCCTCGAACGCGCGGATCTTGTCGGCCTGCTGCAGCGTCAGGCCGATATCGTCGAAGCCGTTCAGCAGGCAGTATTTGCGGAAGGCATCGATTTCGAACGGATAGACGGCGCTGCCGTTTGACGTGCTGACGACCTGTTTTTCCAGATCGATCACCAGGCGATAACCCGGAAATGCCTTCACTTCATCGAACAGGTGGTCGATCTGCGATTCGGTCAACACCACCGGCAGCAAGCCGTTCTTGTAGCAGTTGTTGAAGAAGATATCGGCAAAGCTCGGCGCGATGATGGCGCGAAAACCGTACTGGCTCAGCGCCCACGGCGCGTGCTCGCGCGAGGAGCCGCAACCAAAATTCTTGCGGGTCAGCAGAATCGAAGCGCCCTGATAGCGCGGCTCGTTCAGCACGAAATCCGGATTCAGCGGACGGCGGGAATTGTCCTGTCCCGGCTCGCCATGATCGAGATAACGCCACTCGTCGAACAGGTTCGGGCCGAAACCGGTGCGCTTGATCGATTTCAGAAATTGTTTCGGAATGATCGCGTCGGTATCCACATTGGCGCGATCCAGCGGCGCCACCAAACCATCGAGAAGAATGAATTTTTCCATGCTGTCCAACTTGACCTGCGGCATGATTGAACGAACGCATGCCGGATTTGTTACGACTGCGCCGACGCGGGATCGGCGCGTGAATGGCTGCTACGACGACAGCCGCTTACTTGCCCTGAATCTTGTCGCCCACGTGTTCGACGTCTTTGCCGAAACCGTGAACGGTGTTGCAACCGGCGAGCAGCCAAGCGGAAGCAATCAACAATGCGACGATTTTTTTCATGTTTTCTCTCCTTGGTGATTACAACAAACGTACATCGACAAAATGGCCTTCGATGCCGGCTGCCGCCGCCATCGCGGGGCTGACCAGATGCGTACGGCCGCCGGCGCCCTGGCGGCCTTCGAAATTGCGGTTGGACGTCGAGGCACAGCGCTCGCCCGGCTCCAGGCGGTCGGCATTCATCGCCAGACACATCGAGCAGCCCGGCTCGCGCCACTCAAAACCTGCATCCTTGAAAATCCTGTCCAGGCCTTCGCGCTCGGCCTGTTCCTTGACGAGCCCGGAACCCGGCACCACCATCGCCAGCTTGACGTTGGAAGCGCGATGCTTGCCGCGCACCACGGCTGCGGCGGCACGCAGATCCTCAATGCGCGAGTTGGTGCAGGAACCGATGAAGACCTTGTCAATCGCGATGTCGGCGATCGGCGTGTTCGGCTTCAGGTACATGTAGACCAGCGCCTTTTCCATGGCGTCGCGCTTGACCGCATCCTTTTCCTTGTCCGGATCGGGT
>DATMTZ010000174.1:0-8253 GCA_035563975.1 Oxalicibacterium sp.
CTTTGCTGCTAGACGACTTCTGCCTGCTGCCGCACTTCCTGCAGAATCTCTTCCATCCTGTCGAAGCTCACCGGTTTCGTCAGATGATGATTGAACCCCGCGCGCAGGGTATTGGCGCGATCGTTATCCTGGCCCCAGCCGGTCACGGCGACCAGCGTGACATTGCCGCCGCCGGCCGCCGCGCGAATCGCTTCCGCGACCTGTACACCGGTCAGCAAGGGCATGCCGATATCCAGAAACGCGACATGCGGCCGGAACGCGTGATAGGCAGCCAGCGCTGCCTGCCCTTCGTACGCCACGTGCACTTCATTGCCCTGCAATTCCATCAGCGATGCCAGCACATCGGCCGCGTCATGGTTGTCGTCGGCGATCAGTACCCGTAATGCGCCGGGCGCCTGTTTGTGCTCGCGCGCGCCCGCGTCCACAGCCGCCGGCACGTGCTGCTGCGCGGCAGGCAGGCGCACCGTGAAACGGCTGCCGGCGCCGGGACCGTCGCTGGCCGCTTCGATCGTGCCGCCGTGCAGCTCGACCAGGCCCTTGGTCACCGCCAGACCGATGCCGAGGCCGCCGTCCTGGTTATCCCGTTCCGGGCGAACCTGTGTAAACATCTCGAAGATTTCCTGCAGCTTCTCGGCCTTGATGCCGATGCCGGTATCGCTGACGCAGATGGAAACGGTATCGTCTTCCGCTTCGACCGCCAGCAATATCGTGCCGCCGCTGTCCGTGTACTTGGCCGCGTTCGTCAGCAGGTTGCTGAGAATCTGCGTCACACGTACCTGGTCCGCTTCCAGATAAACGTCGTGCGGGGGCATGCGCACGATCAGCTCGTGCTGTTTGGTCCTGATCAGCGGATCGGCCGCCTCGATCGCGTCGTGGATGGCGGGCTTCACTTCAACCAGCGCCTTGCGCAGCGTCAGCACGCCGCGCGAGATGCGCGACATGTCGAGCAGGTCGTTCAGCAACACCGCCATATGCCGCGACTGGCGATCGATCACTTCTGCCGCCCATTGCCTGGTGTGGTCCGACGCGCCCGGCTGGCGCATCAGCGAGGTGGCTTGCTGGATCGGTGCCAGCGGATTGCGCAACTCATGCGCCAGTGTCGCAATGAAGCGATCCTTGCTTTTCGCTTCTTCCTGCAGGGATTGTTCTCCCTGCTTTTGCTCCGTGATGTCCTGGAACCAGACGACGATGGAATCATCCAGCGCAGAGGCATACACGTGATACCAGCCCTTGATGCCGTTTGCGCTCGAATAGAATTCGAATTGCTGGCTTTCGCCGGTGGCGGACACTGAGCAATAACGTTCCAGCATGCCGGGTTCGTCCCAGCTTCCCGGCAGCACGTCGTTGATCTTGCGTCCGATCAGACTGTCGCGCTCGAAACCCAGCGTCGCCGCCGCCGCGCGGTTCAGGTAACTCCAGCGGAAGTCGACGATGGCGCCGTTCGCATCGCGTACCGGATCCAGCAGGCTGAAGGGAACAGCCGAGGCTTCGATCGCGACCAGAAAGCGTTTTTCCTGCCGCTGCACCGCGTGCTCGGCGCGCATCGA
Source organism: Oxalicibacterium sp. (assembly GCA_035563975.1). GTDB lineage: Bacteria > Pseudomonadota > Gammaproteobacteria > Burkholderiales > Burkholderiaceae_D > Oxalicibacterium. The sequence goes on from DATMTZ010000174.1 coordinate 1,548, forward strand.
AGCCGCCGCCACTTCCGTCCTTGCATCCTCCGCCACCCTGGCATAACGGCGCAGCTTGCTGCCGGCGAACAGGAACATCAGGCCGAGTGCTACATACGCGGTCAGGGCCAGCTGGTCGCCGCTCTCTTCGACGTGGAAGGAATGAATGGGCTCGAGCATCAGCAGGCCGCTGACAAAGCCCACCATCAGCACCACGCCCGCCGGACCAGGCCCGAGCAATATGGCGCACATCGCCAGTGAAGAGACGAAGACCAGGAAAGGGATGCGGCTTCCGAGCGAAAGCCACAAGGCCCACTGCACCGCCGCCGCGGCGCAGGCAATCGAAAAGCCGGCCACATAGCGTTGAGAAGCGCTAAATTTATCGTAGGAAATCACCGGACCTCCACGAATAAGGATGTCCGGTCATGATAGGTGCTCGAAAAGACGATTGCTACCTTCTCATACAGCAACGCATGCCGGGTTCGGCATCACTGCAATACGCCTACACGCAAACAGGAAAACCGCGCATGGCAGGCAAAGCACAAGCATGCTTCACACCACCTTCGCGCCATGCTTTTGCAGCAGTTCACGCAATACCGAGCGATGGCAGTGCGATTCGTCCTCGCAATAGCACCCGACCGAAAAATCGGTTTGCTGCGACAACAGCGCCAGCGTGGTGATCAGGTGAACGTTTTCCGGCCTTGCCATCTCGGCGCGGTAGGCATTGAAGAAGGCGCGCCATTGCGCCGGCGTTTTTGCATGGTGCGCAAGCGCGATCGCTTCGGCGCTGGGCGCCAGGTTGGGCAGCCAGGTGTCGTACCAGTTTTGCGAACTGAATTTCTCCTTGGGAACGCCGCGCGGCGGCCGGTGCACCGTGCCAATGCGCAAGCCCTCTCCAGGCTTGCGTTCGCTTCCCAGTCTGACGATGCGTACGGCCATGCGCTTCCTCCTTCACGATGCTAGAGACAAGACAGCAATCGCGCGCCGCGGTTGCATGGCGCGCAGGACGACGCGCTAGCGCTGCATCGTCTCCCATACTTTCTGCAGGCGCTTGACCGACACCGGCATCGGCGTGCGCAATTCCTGCGCGAACAGCGATACGCGCAATTCTTCCAGCAGCCAGCGATACTCGGCCATCTTCGGATCTGCATGGCGCTCCTTCAGCGCCCGCTGCCACGGCGCGGCCGCCTGCTGCCATTCGGCCATCGCCTTCGCATCGCGCGCAGGATCGGCGCGCAGCTTGTCGATACGCGCGCCGATCGCCTTCAGGTAGCGCGGAAAATGCGCGAGCTGCGTGTAGGCGGTATCGGCGATGAAGCGCTTGCCGACCAGGTTCTGCAGCTGCGACTGCATGTCGCTCGCGGCCTGCGCATGCGCCTTCACCGTCTGCAGCTTTTTCGGCAACGCATGGTATTCGGCAAGGATGGTGCCGGCCAGACGCGCGATCTCGTTGACCAGCAGGCCGAGGCGCGATTTTCCTTCGTCGCGGCGCGCATTGAATTCCTGCGCATTCTTCGGCAGCGGTTCCTGCAGGCAGGCGCGTTCCAGGCCCTTTTCGATGATCTGGTCGCGCAAGTCTTCCTGCGTGCCGAGCGACATGAACTGCATGCCCATCTGCTGCAGGCCGGGGATGTTCTTTTCCAGGAATTTCAGCTGTTCCTTCAGCTGCAGGGCCAGCAGGCGGCGCAGGCCGGCGCGATGGATGCGCGCGGCTTCATCCGGATCGTCGAACACCTCGATGTCGCAATGCGTCTTGCGGTCGACCAGCGCGGGGAAGCCGATCAGCGTCTGCTTGCCGCGCTGGATTTCCAGCAGCTCCGGCAATTCGCCGAAGGTCCATCCGGTGAGGTTCTGGTGCTGCGCATTCGAGGATGCCGCATGTCCCGGCGAGGCCCTGGATGGCGCCGCGGCCGACGTGCCGCCCTGCTCACCCGCATGCGTTGCGCTTGCCGGCGCGGTCTTTTCCGCCAACCGCTGAAAGCTTTCGCGCGCCTGCCCGCCCAGCTCCGCGCGCAGCACACCGAGATTGCGGCCCATGTCGAGCTGCCGCCCATGCTCGTCCACCACCTTGAAATTCATGAAGTGGTGGGCCGGCAGCGTTTCCAGCTTGTAGTCGGTGGTCCTGGTGGCGACCGTGGTCTGCTCGCGCACGTCGGCAATCACGGCATCGAGCAGGCTGCCACGGCCGAAGATGTGTTTCTGCTGCACGCGATCGCAGAACCCGGCTGCGTAATCGGGCAGCGGCACGCAGTGGCGCCGCAGCTTTTGCGGCAGCGACTTCAGCAGCAGGTGCACCTTCTCCTTCAGCATGCCGGGTACCAGCCACTCGCTGCGCTCGATCGACACCTGATTCAAGGCATACAGCGGCACCGCCAGCGTCACGCCGTCGCGCGGCGATCCGGGCTCGAAGTGATAGCCCAGCGCCATGTCGACGCCGGCCACGCTCATGGTCTTCGGGAACAGCTCGGTAGTGACGCCGGCAGCTTCATGCCGCATCAGGTCGTCGCGATTCAGGTACAGCAGCTTCGGTTCGTCCGCCGTCGCGTCCTTGTGCCATTTTTCGAAGCCGATGCCGTTGCAGACATCGGCCGGAATCAGCTTGTCGTAGAAAGCGGCGATCAGCTCGTCGTCGACCAGCACGTCAAGCCGGCGCGACTTGTGTTCGAGGTTCTCGATCTCGCGTACCAGCTTGTGGTTGTGCGCGAAGAATGGCGCACGCGTATCGAAGTCGCCGCCGACCAGCGCATCGCGGATGAAGATCTCGCGCGCTTCCTTCGGATTGATCAGGCCATAGTTGATGCGGCGCTGGCTGTAGACGACCAGGCCGTACAGCGTCGCGCGTTCGTAGGCGGAAACCTGTGCCGTGCGCTTTTCCCAGCGCGGCTCGCCGTAGGATTTCTTCAGCAGGTGACCTGCGATGCGCTCCAGCCATTCCGGCTGTATCTGCGCAATGCAGCGCGCATACAGCCGCGTGGTCTCGACCAGTTCGGCCGCCATGATCCACTTGCCCGCTTTCTTCGACAGCGAGGAACCGGGCCAGATGTGGAACTTGATGCCGCGCGCGCCCAGATAATGCGGCTCGTCTTCCGCCTTGAAGCCGATGTTGCCGAGCAAGCCGGTTAAGAGCGCGGTGTGCAGCTGCTCGTAGGTCGCCGGCAGTTCGTTCAGGCGCCAGCCCTGCTCGCGCACGATGGTCAGCAGCTGCGAGTGCACGTCGCGCCATTCGCGCAGGCGCAACTGCGACAGGAAGTTGGCGCGGCATTCTTCCTGCAACTGGCGGTTTGTCTTTTTGTGTTCGATCGCTTCCTGGAACCACTTCCAGATTTTCAGGTAGCTGAGGAATTCGGATTTGTCGTCGGCGAATTTCTTGTGCGCGGTATCGGCTGCGTTCTGTGCTTCCATCGGCCGGTCGCGTGGATCCTGCACCGACAAGGCCGACGCGATGATCAGCACTTCGGTCAGGCAGGCGTTCTGTTTCGCTGCCAGGATCATGCGGCCGACGCGCGGATCGAGCGGCAGGCGCGCCAGTTCGCGGCCCAGCTTGGTCAGGCGGTTGTCGTCGTCGACCGCGCCGAGTTCCTGCAGCAACTGGTAGCCGTCTGCGATCGCGCGGCCCAGCGGCGGCTCGATGAAGGGAAATTCCTCCACATCGGTCAAGTGCAGCGACTTCATCCGCAGGATGACGGCTGCCAGCGACGAGCGCAGGATTTCCGGATCGGTGAATTTCGGCCGCTGCAGGTAGTCCTGCTCGTCGTACAAACGGATACAGACGCCGGCGGCGACGCGACCGCAACGGCCGGCACGCTGGTTCGCGGCAGACTGCGCGACCGGTTCGATCTGCAACTGCTCGACCTTGTTGCGATAGCTGTAGCGCTTGACGCGCGCGAGGCCGGCATCGACCACGTAACGGATGCCCGGCACCGTCAGCGAGGTTTCGGCGACGTTGGTCGCCAGCACGATGCGGCGCGCATTGGTCGGCTTGAAGATGCGCTCCTGCTCCTGCGCGGACAGGCGCGCAAACAGCGGCAGGATTTCGACATGCGGCGGATGATGCTTGCGCAAGGCTTCGGCTGTGTCGCGAATCTCGCGTTCGCCCGGCAGGAAGACCAGCACGTCGCCGGAACCGATGCGCGCGAGTTCATCGACCGCGTCGACCACCGCATCCATCAGGTCGCGCTGGCCGCGTTCCTTCGCTGCCATCGCCGAGCGGCGTGCCTGCGCGGCGTCGGACGTCGCGTTCGGATTGGCGCTGCCGTTCCTGTCATAAGGCTCGACCGGCCGGTAGCGGATCTCGACCGGATACAGCCGGCCCGAGACTTCGATCACCGGCGCCAGCTTGTCGCCCTGCGCAAAGTGGCGCGCGAAGCGTTCGGCATCGATAGTGGCCGACGTGATGATGATCTTCAGATCAGGGCGCTTCGGCAGCAGCTGCTTCAGGTAGCCGAGCAGGAAGTCGATGTTCAGGCTGCGCTCGTGCGCCTCGTCGATGATGATCGTGTCGTACTGGCGCAGCAAGGGATCGGTCTGCGTTTCGACCAGCAGGATGCCGTCCGTCATCAGCTTGATCCAGGCGCCGTCGCTCAGCGTGTCGTTGAAGCGCACCTTGTAGCCGACCAGTTCGCCCAGCGGTGAATTCAGCTCCTGCGCAATGCGCTTGGCAGTCGACGAGGCCGCGATGCGGCGCGGTTGCGTGTGGCCGATCAGGCCCTTTTCGCCGCGGCCGAGTTCGAGGCAGATCTTCGGCAGCTGCGTGGTCTTGCCGGAGCCGGTTTCGCCGCTGACGATGACGACCTGGTTGTCGCGGATCGCCTTCGCGATGTCCTCGCGCTTGCCGGAAACCGGCAGCTCTTCGGGAAAGGTAACGGGCGGCAGCGGATTGCGCACGGCCGGCCCGCGCTCCGGCGGTTTGGCTGGTTGGGCGTGCTTTCCGGCGGATCGATTGCGTGCGGGATGCGGTGTTTGAGGCTTGTTTTCAGGTGCGGACATGTGGTCGGAATTATACAGAGCGCCTGCCTTTCCCGTCCAAGGCGCCCCATCGTGCAGAGTTGCTATGGTTATAATGCGCAACATGGAAAACGCCGAACAATTCGTCCAGTGGCTGCGCTCGGTTGCGCCCTATATCCACGCCTTTCGCGGCAAGACCTTCGTGGTCGCCTTCCCGGGCGAACTGGTGACGGCCGGCGCGCTGCCGGTGCTGGCGCACGATCTGTCGCTGCTGCACGCGCTCGGCATCAAGGTCGTCATCGTGCACGGCTCGCGCCCGCAGGTGGCGGAACAGCTGGGACTGCGTAACGTCGAGGGACGTTTCCACAATGGCGTGCGCATCACCGACACCGCCGCGCTCGAATGCGCGAAGGAAGCCGCCGGCGAACTGCGCCTCGACATCGAAGCCGCTTTCAGCCAGGGCTTGCCGAACACGCCAATGGCGCATTCCGAAATCCGCATCATCTCGGGCAACTTCGTCACCGCGCGCCCGCTCGGCGTGATCGACGGCGTCGACCACGAATTGACCGGCATCACGCGCAAGGTCGCATACGAGACGATTCAGCCCATCCTGAACGCCGGCGGCCTCGTGCTGCTGTCGCCGCTGGGCTTTTCGCCGACCGGCGAAATCTTCAACCTGACGATGGAAGACGTCGCGGTGGCTGCGGCGACGTCGCTGCGCGCCGACAAGCTGATCTTCATCACGGAAACGCCGATGATGAAAGACCTGGGCGGCGCCGAAATCCGCGAGCTGTCCTCGCACCAGGCGTCCGCCGTGCTCGAGCACAACTGCATTCCGGACGATGCCGCCTTCTACCTGCAGCACGCGGTCAAGGCCTGCAACGCCGGCGTCGAACGCGCGCACATCGTGCCGTTCTCGACCGACGGTTCGGCGCTGCTGGAACTGTTCACGCACGACGGCGTCGGCACCATGGTGACGTTCGAGAATATCGAAAGCCTGCGCGACGCGACCATCGAAGACGTCGGCGGCATCATCAAGCTGATCGAACCGTATGAAGAAGACGGCACGCTGGTCAAGCGCGGCCGCGAACTGATCGAGCGCGAGATCGACCACTTCTCGGTGATCGAACACGACGGCGTGATCTTCGGCTGCGCCGCGCTCTACCCCTTCCCGGCCGAAGGCATGGCCGAAATGGCCTGCCTGATCGTCAACCAGGATACGCAGACGCAGGGCGACGGTGAACGCCTGCTGAAGCATATGGAAAACCGCGCGCGCGCCGCCGGTTTCAAAAAGCTGTTCGTGCTGACGACGCGCACCGCTCACTGGTTCCTGAAACGCGGTTTCGCGCCGGCAACCGTGGACGACCTGCCCAAGGACAGGCAACATATGTATAACTGGCAGCGCAAGTCGCTGGTCTTCATCAAGAAGCTCTGAGCCCGCGCCTACTTCATTCAACACCGCGCGATACGCGCAGCATTAGCAAGGAACTGACATGACTCGCATGATTCACTGCATCAAACTGGACAAGGAAGCCGAAGGACTGGACTTCCCGCCGTATCCCGGCGAACTCGGCAAGCGCATTTACGAAAGCGTGTCGAAGGAAGCCTGGGCCGCCTGGCTGAAACACCAGACCATGCTGGTCAATGAAAACCGTCTGAACCTGGCGGACGTGCGGGCGCGCAAATACCTGGCTTCGCAGATGGAAAAGCATTTCTTCGGCGAAGGCGCGGACCAGGCGCAGGGCTACGTGCCGCCGACCTATTGATCAGGCTTCGATGAAGT